>CALBPU010000193.1 GCA_937899395.1 uncultured Fretibacterium sp. | reverse complement strand
ATCTCTAAGGAAATCAAGATCGTTTTGAAGCGTTCTGTTTTGTTCGTAACCTTGTTTCTTTTTCTCAAAAGTGTATTCGCCGACTTCTTCAAGTTCTGCACGAGATACTTTGCGTTTCGATTGAAGCAACGCAATAATTTTCAATAATCTTTTATAACGTACTGATGACATATCTTTAGGCATAAAATTTCACCGCGTTTTATTAAATTTTTTTTTTGACTTCAATCATGATTTATTTTTTCATGGTTTTAACTATATATAATTATTAGTGTTGCTCAAAAAATTTTTACGTCATATTTTTTCAATGGCTTACAAAGTTGAAGGAGTTAAGAAAAATGAACGTTGAAGAACAGTTTAAAAGAGAAAGTATTATACGGGCAATTCAAAGTTTTAATTTTGATTATCTTAATTCAGAGATCAAAAACGGAGAAGATATTAAGAAAATTTTGCAGGATAAAAATTTAATTTGGGATGTACAGAAAAATTTTTTACCGGAAATTGAGAACTTCGAAGAATTTAACGATGAAGAAAAAGAACAACTCGAAGAAATTTCACAAAGACTGAAAAACGGAAACAAAATAATTAAAATTTTATTTCAAACTGGGGCAATTATTCCAGGAATAAACCAAAATTACACGCAATATTCTTTATACGAACTCGAAGAAAATAGAATTGAATTTGAAGATGATGAAGATGGCATTTCAGCCTACAGCCAAACAAGTATTATAAATCTGGAACGCGTTGAAAACTCTCTCATTAAAAATTTAGATTCCGCACTCTGGCTCGCAACTTCTCCAAAAAGTTTAAAACTCATGATTGAAAATGGTGCTGATGTGAATTTCAAAGATAATTCAGGCTGGACAGCTTTGCATTATATAGCACTTGCTCCTAAAGAAAAATATTTTAAACCCGTCGAAACGATTAAAATTTTACTCGAAGAAGGCGCAAACGTAAACGCTCAGACTGAAAATAAAATTACTCCTTTAATGCTTGCTATTCATGGCCTGGAGGAAAATATTATTTCTTCGGATTATGACGACTATTACAAAAACAACATAAAAATTATTGCTCTACTTGTAAAACATGGGGCAGACGTAAAGGCTCAAGACAAATATAATCATGATCTAGATTATTGGGCGGATATATACGGTGAAAATAGAAATATTTATAAAGGTTTCATTGAGGAAATAAAAAATTATCACAGTTTGAGTAATGATGAATTTGATTTTATTGTCGCAATGTTTTCAGGAGATTTTTACGCTATACAGGAAATAATTGAGAAAAATCCTGACATAAATTTAAATTTTCAAACGAGTTCAGGTTATACTCCCTTAATGTTTGCTCTGCAAAATGAAAATAATGATCTACTTGGTTTTATTCTAGAATGTGGCGCAAATCCTAATTTACAAAATTCACGCGGGGAAAAAGCTTTACATTATGCTATTCGAACAGGCTGCGGAACTGACAAAATAGAGCTATTGCTACTTTATGAAGCTGATCCAAATATTAAAAATTCACAAGGTAAAACTCCTCTTAATATTATTCTACGTAATTCTCAATGGCATAATTTTATAAGTGACAGAGATTTACAAATTATTAGATTGCTTGTTGAATATGGCGCAAATCCCAATATCCCTGATGAAAACGGCGTAACATTTTTAATGCAATGTGTAAGTTTAGATAATTATTACAAATACGACGGGAATATTATTTTAGCGATGAAATTATTAATTAATCATGGTGCTGATGTCAACACAAGAGACAATAACGGCAATACCCCTTTAATGTACGCTGCGAAATATCATGCAGATGTAATAAAGAATTTGCTTGCGAGTGGCGCAGACCCCTCAATGAAAAATAATGACGGCGAATCAGTTATTGAAATCCTTTTAAATACTTTTTGGGGAGATTCTGATAACGATAACGATGATGAAAATATTTTACAGAGGGCTTCTCTTCATTTTTCGCCAGAAGATTTTATTACAAATGACTAAATTAACAGTAATTAAAAAATTAAAATTCCGGATCAAAGTGGAGTAAATTTAAATTTAAGTGTTGGATATTACCATGAACATACCGAATAAGAGAATAAGAATATTTAAATTTTAACGAGAGGCTAATTAAAAAATGATACGAATGGACAAGCTCATAAAAATTTTTGCTGACACTCAGGAATTTTGTACGAATGACCAAATATTGAAAGAGGCTGTAAATTCAGGCTTTGCAAACACAAAATTATACGAAGCTGGGGATTATCCGAAATTACCGGAGATTCCTCAAAAACTTGGTGTAACGCTCACACTAAATTTAAAGAGTTTTCAAACGGCCATGAAGTTTAATAAAGTGATGCCTAATAAAAAAATTGCTGTGTTAAATTTTGCTTCTCCAATACATCCGGGCGGTGGAGTTTTTAGCGGAAGTAGAGCACAAGAAGAAAGTTTATGCAGGTGTTCAACGTTATACCCTCTGATTAATCAGGAATGGCTGAAGGAAAGTTATTACAAACCGAATAAAAATAATTATAATTTTCGGCATAATGATGCGTGTATATATTCAAAAGATGTTGTAATTTGTAAAACTGATGATGATTTCCCAGAGAGATTGAAACATGAAGATTTTATAAAAGTTGACGTAATTACTTGTGCTGCACCTGACTTGAGAAACATTGAGCCGACAGATTACCACCCAGAAGAAATTTTTAGTATTCATCTTAGGAGAGCCAAACATATTTTACATATAGCAGCGTTCAACGGAGTTGATATTTTAATCAGTGGAGCCTTTGGATGCGGAACGTTTAGAAATAATCCCGAATTAGTTGCAGAAGCGTGGAAGGGAGCGCTTGAAGGTTACAGGCGGCTTTTTGATTATGTAATTTTCGCCGTATATTTCAGAGAACATGAGATCGAAAATTTTAAGGAATTTAATAAATTTTTTTCTGCTTAGGGGTGGACAAATTTATTTTTATTTAGCTATCATGCCACATGATACATAAGTTTTAATCAAATAGATTCCATATACAATTACACTTTTTCTAAAAAAACAATTACCAGTTCTAGAAATATTAGAACATACGCATCGAGCAAAATACAAATAGCAAACCTTACACAATTATGTATTTAAATATGACTAGAGTTGGCAAATCTTCTGTATGTGGTAATTACTTTAACGCTTCTTACCAGTTTCGCAAAACTTACATTAGAATGTATACACTTAGTTAACCGGGAAATACGTAACATGGAATTAAAAGCACTTAATACTTTAAAACGAGAAGTTTCACAGGATGCTAGGTCTTTTAGATAATAAAATAAAAATACTTAACGGGAAATATGGGCAAAAAATATAAAATCACTCTAAGCTCATGTTTCTTTTTTTCACACAAAATTATATTTATTAGTATTCCGAATCTTCGTCTTCAAAATAAAATAATTCGGAACCTTTTAGACTTGAGACTAAAGAATTGCTCAAAATAATATCAAGTTGCTTAAATATATTCATAAACAAGAGATCACCGCTAATCTAAAACTATTTAATTTTAATTTTCCGCGATAAACATATAAAAAATATAACTATCTAAAATTTAAAGCCGTAAAGCAATAAAGACACATAAAATCTATAAAAGCATTTGGAAAAACAAAATTAAAACTGGAAAAAATTTTTAACTAGAGAATTTTTATTGAACACAGTACGTTTTAAACACTTTTAACAAAAATTTTAATATTGGAGGTTTTATATAATTATGATTCAATTAATAAGTGAATATTATTAAATACTTTCAAATACCATTATGTATTTATGTGTGAATTATAAAAACTTGAAATTTAACCTAAAGTTTTGCAAGCAACATATCCAAAGCCTGTACCGCCACCACCGCAATATTTTGCGCCTTTCCCTCCGCCTGTCGAAAAAGAATTGTAAGCTATGGCAGCTCTTCCACATACTATGTAAATACATGCACCAGCCTGACCACCGTAAAAACTTGCGTCATAATTTCCTCCTCTGAATCCCGGACGACCTCCTGACGTACTACCACCATTACCGCCGAAACCAATCGTACCACTAGCTTTTTTAGTTCCATCGCTCTTAAAACCAGCGCCACCGCAACCAGCTGAACCATATTTATTTAAATTAGCTTGTTCTCCGCCCCAAGAGCTACCAATAACAGCGTTATCAGTGGTAATTAAAGTTTTAGCGCAAGCAATGAAAATACCAACGTTAGAACTGAATAAAAATATATCACTTAGCTCAGAGTGATTCATATAGAACAAGTCTTCTCTGTTAGGTCCAGAACCATCAGTGAAAATATTTCCTTGTATAGCAACATTACCATTAGATTTAAATGCTACAATACCGCCTCCCATGCTATCTGACCATTCTGGCGTAATGAGTTCAGCTCTTTCGGTTATATTAACGTCTTGAAAATTTAGGCGACGTTAGATTCGTAATAACTTGAATCCCTACGTTTAATAACGTGTATCATAACTTCTCTGCCAATCTCCAGAACAAATGAACCGTATTGCCACAATCC
>CALBPU010000192.1 GCA_937899395.1 uncultured Fretibacterium sp. | reverse complement strand
AGGATTATAACTGCTCTGATGTTCCCACAAATTCAACTCGTTTTCAATCACAAATATAAATGAAATATCATTTTTCATTCCAAGATAAATTGCGTCGTCTATCGTGTTAAATTCAATAGCGTTAGGGTCATCATAATTTGAACCGTTTATTGCGTTATACAGGCTCAATGTCCATTCCAAATTAGCCGGATTTCCAAATATAAACCTGAACAACCTGTCTTTATGTTTTTTCTGTGCAACGGTCACTCAATCACCTCTTTTAATTTTTTGAAATTTTATCAAAATCATTAAAGAAGCGTCAATAAATCAATTTATTTTTAACGCAAAAAATAAATAAGAATGATATAATTTTAACGCAATTATCTTTAATATCTACAGGAGGCTTTTTTATCATGAAAAAGTTTTGTCGTGTTTTGTTATTTCTTGTGCTTTCATTTTTTGTTATACAGGTGTATAGCACAGAAATTTGGGCAGATGTTCTTTATCTTCGAGGCTCAGGTTATGGACAGATTACAAATTGCGGACGTCTCACGAAAAATAATTCCGGAAATTATACCGCTAACGATAATCTTCCTCAATCAGATGATTTTTTATCTGCGGACTCCCTTTGGACTTTCAAGCATAAAGGCAAAGCAAGAATATTATTAGTTGAACATGTCGAAAAACAAGATCTTCAAGGTTTCAATATCAAAATTTCTGTGTACGATCCTTCAGATATGACAACCCCGTTATCAAGCAACAATAATATTTTTTCAAATGCGTTAATACAAAGCGTATCGGAATATGGAAACAATCTTATTCTTTCGTTCGGAGATTCGGGAAATGCTACACAAGGAGCAATTATTGAAGTCAATCCTGAAACTTGCAAAATTGTAGGAACGCCATACACCTTTGGAGAAGAAATTAATCTTCAAGCACCAGGAGTTTATGAAAGTTTGAATGCTTTTACCACAGTTTATAAAGGAAAAATTTACGCAATGTTTGAACACTATTATGTCGAGGAGTTGGCTATAAACAATAAGGTAGTATCTGTGATTAGAAAAATGGACACTCCCGGCAATGTTATAGCTTCAAACGAGTTTCCTGGTTATTGTTTTAAGATTAGTCCTGTAAACGATAAACTATATTTCAGTATCATGAACCCCGATATAGATTTTGGAAATGATAATATAAGTCATCGTGAAGGTGGAGGATTATATAGGCTCAGCGAAAATCTACATACCGAAAGAATAGTTGAAGGAGACTTCACTTGTTTCTGTTCTGATGGAAATGATGGGTTATATTTTACATCTTGTGATAGAAGCGGCAATATAGTATATATGCGTTATCTTTATCATTGGGACGGGACAGAATCAAAAATGGTTTACGATGTTGGTGGAATGACATCAAATCATAATTATATGAACATAGATGACGTTGGTTATGATAAAGATGCCGGAAAATTGTTACTTTATGTTCAAACGAAAGATTCTGGTATGCCTATCGGAGCAAAACTTGTTGTCCTTAATCCTGGTAGAAATGGAAATCTAACAGTTTCTCAAGAATTTGAAGGATTGTGGGTAGTTTCAATTATCGACTCATCAGATGATTCCGATAATGATGATGACGATGAACTCGAATTTTCTACAAGCATAAAAACTTCTGGAACAGTCAATCAATCTTATTCCGGCACTATAACTTTAACTGGAGGTACCGCGCCTTACATTTGGAAAAAATCAGGCACTCTTCCGACAGGCTTGAAGCTCACTTACAACTCCGCAAAAACTAAAGCAACTTTATCAGGCACTCCGACAGAAGCAGGAAAATTCACATTCACGTTGAAGGTTACTGATGCAAATGGCAATACGGCTTCAAAATCTTTCACGATTAATATTGCCGCTGCTGCAACAAAACCAACTTTAAGCGGAACTGTCAGTGATGGTATTATCAAAGCTGCGTATACAAAGAAGACTTTCAAAGTTACAGGAGGTACTTCACCTTACACATGGAAAAAAACAGGCACGCTTCCAACAGGCTTGAAGCTCACTTATAATTCTGCAAAAACGCAGGCTTATTTGTCAGGTACACCGACTAAAGCAGGGACATTTGATTTCACGTTAAAGGTTACTGACGCAAACAACAAATCCGCCTCAAAATCTTTCACTATAACGATAACGAAACCTACAATGAGCGGAACTGTCAGTAATGGAATTATTAAAGCTGCGTATGCTAAAAAGACATTCAAAGTAACAGGAGGAACAGCTCCTTATACATGGACGAAGAGCGGAACTCTTCCGAATGGCTTGAAGCTCACTTATAATTCCGCAAAAACTCAGGCTTATTTATCAGGCACTCCGACTAAAGCAGGCGATTTTACTTTCAAACTTACTGCAAAAGATTCAAACGGAGCTTCAGTTTCAAAATCTTTCACTGTAACGATAACAAAACCGACAATGAGCGGAACTGTCAGCGATGGAACTGTAGGGACTGCTTACAGCAAAAAGACTTTTACAGTTACAGGAGGGACAGCACCGTATACATGGAAAAAAACAGGAACGCTTCCGACAGGTTTGACACTCACTTACAATTCGACAAAAACAAAAGCGTATTTGTCAGGTACTCCGACTAAAGCAGGGATCTTTGATTTCACTTTGAAAGCCACTGACACAAACGGAGCTGCTGTTTCAAAATCCTTCACGATAACGATAAAGACCTCTAAACCAACGCTTAGCGGTTCTGTAAGTGATGGTGTTGTCGGTACAGCTTACACTAAAGCAACTTTCACTGTGAGCGGAGGCACAGCGCCTTATACTTGGAAGAAGAGCGGATTACCTTCTGGATTAAAGTTTACGACTTCAGGAGCTAAGGCAACATTATCAGGAACACCTACTAAGGCCGGAACGTTTTCATTCAAGGTAACTGTAACTGACGCAAACGGAGCTTCTGTTTCAAAATCCTTTACGATAAAAATCACTGCTGCAACTGCAAAACTAAAAATCAGCGGAACTTTTGATGATGGAGAAATTTACGAAAGTTACACAAGTTCGATCAAAGTCAGCGGAGGCACTTCCTTCTATAAATGGGTACAGAGCAGCGGAATGTTACCGCCAGGTTTAGAAATCGAACCAAATTCGACAGGAACAACTCTTAAACTTACGGGTATTCCTTTGAAGATCGGAACATTTACATTCACGCTCTTGGTTGAAGATGCAAACGGTTTATCGCTTTCAAAGAAATTCACAGTAACAATTTATGATGATGAAGACGATGAATATGACGATGACGACGATTATTTTGATATTGCCGGATTGGAATCAAAATCTTCTCAAACCGATGATGTCAAACAAGGCTTCGTGCTTCCAAAAACCGAGCTTAAAATTTTGAGCGAAGATATTTTCTGGCAAGGTGAGGGAAAAGATGAAGATTTATTTGAGGTCAAAGCTGAACAGCCTGTAACGTTTATCATAGGCGAATGGATTGGGAACAACGGGACGACAATAAAAATTTCTGCATTAGATATTAACGTTTACGTTGATGATAAACTCGTTGAGGATATAACGATTTCTGATGAGGGAGTATTTACTCTTCCGTCTGAATTTGTTTGTGATGATTTCAAAGTTCAAGCTAAGGCTAATATAGAAGGCTTTGAACTCGAAACCGAAGAATTATTCATAAGTGCTGTGAAATAAAATTTTGAAATTAAAAACAAAAATAAGGTAGGACTAAAATAAAAATCCTGCCTTATTTTTTGACTCAAAATTTATCCAACAACAGAAACGCCGATATTATAGCTAAAAAACTTATAAAGTATCGCCGAAAATAATTCAAAGATAAAAAAAACAGACCCGTTGAGAAATCAGCGAGCCTGTTTTTTCATGTTATTTCGTTAAATGAATTTCTCCCAGCCAATAATATCCCCATGCTTTAGCCTGTTGCGATAATATCGGCATATCCTGTTCATACCATTGAAAATTTGTTTGCCTTAATAATCTTTTGATTTTCATATTTTCACGTATTAAAGCATTAACAGGTCTTTGATTTTCTTTCGTGAGAATTTGATGCCAACCGCTTCCAACCCATACATAAATAACTTTCGGCCTTGAACTCTTCCATGCTACGGGCACAACAGGGTTATCAAGAACACCCATTCTGTCAACAGTACCTTTCCAGTTTCCTATTGCCATAAAATTAGAATTAAAAGTCCAATCGGGAATATATGTCGAATAATTTTTCCCTTGAGCCATTTGTGAACGCGTGAAAACTCTTTGCCTTACTTCAGACATCTCAGAACTTGGAAGTTTTCGCAATTCCGAAATTTGAGCATCGCTTACCCATTTCGTAATCCCTGCCATTCCGGGAACTACCGAACCTACAACGTAATTCGTTGCAACTAAATTCGGACCTTCCGATGTTCCATATACCCACATTCCGTCTTCATTTTGTTTTACTGGATAACCGTCAAGCGTTATATACCAATCTTTAGGCATGTTGTAAGGTTTATAAACGTAAAACGTCATTCCCGAATAAGGCGATTCAGGCACTAATAACGGTTCGGTTATGTAACGTTTAGCATCGGCACGCGAAGTTAATAGCAACACCGCTAAAATCATCAATGAAAATTTTTTCATCATGAACTAAAATTCCCTCCCGATTAAAATCATTCCCAGCCATTTATAACCCCACATAATTGAATACTGCGACAAAACATGTGAATCATAATCGTTCCATCGCAAAATATTTAACTTATTTGTCTGAACCGTCAAAGAATAATTTGCTTGTCTTAATGTGCTTATTGCCGAAATATTTTTCCCTCTTGCAGAAATCTGCCGCCATTGCAAACCAGTCCAAGCATAAATTACTTCGGGATAATCACTTTTCCATGCTACAGGTGTTTGAGGTTTTTCAAGAATGCCTATTCGGTCAATGCTCTTTTGCCATTTCCCTATCGCCATAAAATTTGAATTTTTCGTCCAGTCCGTTGCGTTAGGAGATAAATTTACAGGATCATAAACTTCAAGAGCATATGCAGGAGGCACATAAACTACTGTTTCAGGTTCGCTCTCGGATTTTTTCACGGGCGTTACGCGGCGTTCCCTTTTAGGAGTCGGATTATAAATCGGAGCTACTGACGAAATTTTCGGATCATAAGGTGTCAACTTCACGATTGAAGGAATTACAGAGCCTACAACATAGCCCGTCTTAATAATTCCGTTTTTCTCCGCTGAACCGTAATACCATACTCCATTTTCAGCTTTATAAACCAAATATCCGTCATAAGTAACGTAAAAATCTTTGTGAAGATTCGCAGGCTTATAAACATAAAAGCTCATTGAGTTATAAGCAGGCTGAGTTACTAAAATTGATTTCTCCGCAGATAACCCAATATCACAAATTAATATCACAAATATTATGCTCATAAAAATTTTTTTCATGTTCAAAATTTCACCTCTTTAATATTGACTTCCTTGACCCACAGGAGGTATAAGATTGTCAGGAATAGTTCCGGGATCCGGAGCAAATTGTCCGACTGGCGGCAAATATTCAGGCTGTTGTCTGTTTTGTTGTCTTTCCTCTTGAATTATCTCAGGCTGAACTTGAGGTTGTTGAGGAGCTGGCCTCGTTGGTTCAGGGCGTTTTGTCTGAGGCTGTTTAGCAGGTGCAGAAGGTTTAACATCTCTTGAGACTGCTTTATTCTGATTTTGTTTCTGCGCCGGCTTTTTAGTTTGCTGCGTTTTAGTTTGAGGTTTAGGAGCAGGCTGAACTTTTTTCGCAGGAGCTTTTTTGTCGGACTGTTTAACAACTCTGCTTGTTGGAATTGTAACTTGTTGCTTTGTCGGAGCAGCTTGTTTTTTCGCAGGTTGCACGGATTGTTTAGGCTGTTCAACTTTAGGAGCTTGCGCAATTCTTCGTTGTCCCGGTTCAGGAGGATTATAAAGCGGTAAATCTGCACGAATAATTCTGTCCCTGTCAGCTTCATCAACAACTTCATTATTAACAATTTGAATATTGTTATACATAGGAACTTCAATTTGCTGTCGATTTTCCGTAACTATGCCTTGAGGTTCAGGAGGCGTATAAATAGGACTCATTTCTCCTTCAGTCTGAATTTCTTCACGTGAAGGCGGTACATAAATACCAGGTGCCCATGAATCACCTTCAAGAGGATTTGCGCCCGGTTCAGGAGGAGTATAAACAGGGACTTTCGGTATTTCAGGATCATTAGGAGCTGAAGGAAAATTCCTGCGGCCTTGAGCATTCGGAGGTATTGTTGTTACACCGCTGTTTGAAGTTTCAACAGGATATACCCTCGCAGGGCGTTTCGGATCCCATAAAGGAGTTTTCTCGTTATCATTAGGATAATATACGACACGTGATAACGGTTCAAATGCAGGGTCAATGGTTATGGCTTTGGAATAAAAATATTGAGCCTGATAAAATCCGCCCGTTTTTTCGTGCCATACTCCGTACCAATACCAGACGTTAGGGTCATTCCGATTTTCCTGAATAGCCCTTAGCAAATAAGGTTTGGCCTGTTCATATCTGCTCTGATTAATTAACTCAATTCCCTTTTGAAGCGATGAAGATTTCGGAGCACTTTGTTTTTTCACCGTCTTTGTTTGTTTTTTCGGAGCAGCTTTCTTTACGGTCTTCTTAGTTTTTTTCGTTTGAGTTTTTTTAGTCGTCTTAGGTGTTGCCTTAGGTGCTTCCTGCTGAGGCTGTTGAGGATAAGGCATATAAGGCGTGCTGTCATCGTCCTGACCGTAAACAGGATTATTTAACAACAGCATGGCCGACAAAATTAATAAAATTTTTTTCATAATCAAATATTCTCACTTCCCTGTAATTTTTGTCTTTTTCACAACAATATCCTGCAAAGTTACAGGCTCTTTTTTGTCGCTCCTGATTACTCTTACAATAGCATTATCTGCATAAACTTTTATAACTTTGACTTTACCTACAACTTTCGGCAAAACTACAACAGGGTTTTCAGGGTCAACCGTAACGTAGGTATCAGAACGAATTACATCTAAAATTTCGCCGACTTTTACGCCGTCATTAGAGCCTTTCGCAAATGCTCCCAGAGAAATTATATATTCCTGTTTATGACGTTTTGATGTTGCAGTAGGAGCTAAAATTCTTCCCATTGTCGTATATGATGTCGAAAAATTATCGTTAGCAAATAATTCGGCGTTAGGTTCGTTGCTTCGTATTACGTTTCGTACTTGATCCATTGCCTGACGTTGAGCTTCGTTAATTGCGTTCTTGATTGATTGCCAATGAGATGTACTTTTGAATTGCTCCCATGTAGGACGACTCATTTTTTGGCCTTTATAGGATTGCTGAGTTAAGCCGAATAAATCAAGCCCGTATTCAAACGGAATGCCTAAACCTTTTATAGCCGTATCAAACCAAAAAATATCCTCATCGGAATCTAACGTAAATTTTTTGCTTGAGCCTCTGACATTCCTTGCGGCAATTTCATCAACTCTTGCACGGTCATAAACTCTTAACCTTATTAAAGCTCTTCCGGTTTGATAAGTTCCTACGACATGACGTTCTTTCATTGTTGCCCCGTAAAGTTCAAGCTGAACGGCCATGTCATCACCGCGCCTTGAACCTGATAACCAACGATTCATAGCTGCCTCGTCCAAAACTCTGGCTTCAATTAACGGTGAAGTCTTGAATAAAAGCTCAAGATATTCGGACATTTTTTGCTCGAGAACGTTATAAGGATAATATTTGCTTTCCCACACCTGAAGCTCCGTTGAATTAATCGTCGGAAAAATTACAACGGATAATCTTCTTTGTTGATTGCCTTCAGAAATTCCGATCGACATCAGCAAAATAATAAGACATAAAAATTTCTTCATCGTTATTATTTCTCAATCAGACCTGCGAAATTTTTGACATAAGGCTTAATGTTACCGTACCATTCTTTGAATTGTTTAGCCCATAAAAGCCTCGATATTGTATAAAATTCATCTTCAGAACTTCCCATAGTGTTATTCTTTAGAGCCTGCTTATAAAATTCTGTCGGAATTTTAATGACCATATCGCCAGTATGACGAGCAGTTTGCATTCTTGGATTGCAGCCGAAAGCCATAACGCCTTCATTTTGATTTTCGTAGAACGTAACTCTGTAAGGAACATCGCCGATTGTGCCGGTGTTGAAATCAAAGCGTCTTGTTTTTTCGTAGCCTGCGTCATGTAATTCCTTATCAGCATCACCGGAGTACGAGATTTTAATTTCGTCAACATAATAACAATGTCTGATGTATGACGTTAATTTATGACCAAGTCTCACAAGCATAGGATCATGAATCGTTAATTTTTTCTCAGGCACTTTCATTACAGTAACGTTAGGATTGATGACCTTAGGTTTTTCACCGACAGTCCAAAGATAATCGGCTGTTTTAGTACCGTCGCCTCCGCAATACGAGAACCCTAACAACATCGCAGCAGCAGTAACTCTTATAGTGTTATGCCAACGTTCAGGATTAATTCGTTTCAGACCTTCAGGAACTCCTGACTTCATTAACGTTTCGGTTGTACGTGAAGCAAGGTTTGGAATTTGTAATTTTTCCTCATTTAACACAGGTGCCTCAAGGTTATTTACGGGGAAAAACGGTCTGAAAACTCCGCTTTTTCTATCGCCTTGAGAACAATCTGCAATCCATAATGAATCTCTTTTTTCTTCAGAGAGCATTGCAAAATCACTCGGATTTGAGACAGGTTCAGGACGGTTTACGGCTTTTTCGAGGTCAATAACAAGTTTAAGATATTTGACTTTGAAATTTGTTTTAGCTGAATAATCAGTGAGTATTTTTTGTATGGAAGGCTCAAAATCTTTCACGGAATAATTAAAAGTTTCACCGGGTTTTTTGCCGTTGATAGCTAAAGTTCGAGAACGTTTTTCAACCCATGCTATATGAATGAGCTTGCGTGAATTTTTATTTTTGTTGAAGATTGAGAGACGGGGTGTTTTGCCTCGTGTCCAAATTTGAAGTGCGAGATTTGCGTCAACATCACAAGTACTGATAATTTTTCCTTGTTCGTCCATAATTAAAAACTCCTTTAATGAAAATTTGTATTTTTCCGTAAAGATTATAGCGCAATTATTTTGTTATGATTAACAAGTAAAGAAATTTATTCTCCCTGAACATGATTACGCTAATGAAGAAATAATTAATATTGCAAGTTTATCATCTGCTATGTCAGGAAATGGTTGGGAATTTGACGGAAATAGGCTTACTTTGACTGAAAACGGCTCATTTCACATTATTGGGGAAGAACTTATATCAACAAAAAATCGTATACATGTAGCAACAGGTAAAAAAGTTGATGTCTTGCTCGATAATGTTAATATTGACGTTACAGCTGAAGATTCTCGTGATAACGGATTATGTGCTTTCGGTACGGCAGGTGCAGAAATTGACTTGTTCCTTAAAGGTACAAATTCACTTACAAGCGGTCGGGGATATGCAGGGCTTGCTGTATCAGCTGACACTTCCATAACTATTAATAGCGTTGACGGACTGGGAAGTGAAAACGGAGTGTTGTATGTTGTAGGTGGCTGTAGCTTCTATGGACCTTGGGGAGATTTGGGAGCTGGTATTGGTGCAAGCTATAATACTGATGATTTAGGCTTAGATAATAATACTAATGGTAGAAGAACAGCATTTACAGCAGGAAAAATAACTATTAACGGCGGAACTATTTCTGCTCATGGAGAAGTTGGAATAGGTTCGAGATCGGGAAGTTCTCAGTGATGAAACAGTAATAACTATAAACGGAGGCTATGTTTCTGCAAGAGGTAGATCTACGTCAGCAGGCATAGGTGTTGGCAGAGCTGCAAATATTAATAAAACTGAAAATAATTCTACGATAATTATTACAAGAGGTAAAGTTTGTGCTTACGGTGGAGAAGAAGCCGCAGGTATTGGAGGTGGTCAAGGGCGAGACAGCGGTACAATAAAAATCAAAGCAGGGCTTTATCCAGATTATATTAATGCATACAGGGGAGAAGATAGCAGTAGTTGGGATGCTATTAATGATCACTAAGATATTGGGCATGGTGCTACATTCAACAATCAATATCCGTTGAGTAGTAATGTTGATTTATCAGCTGACATTTCACCGGATTTTCCAACAAGAACGGAAATAACTGAAACTAAAACAAAACCAAGCGGAACGTCTCTTGTTTCTCGTCCTCAGACAATAACAATTACTCAAGGCAATGGCAAAACAGCAAATCTTACGCTTTATGATACCGACACAATATACGACGTAGCGCAAAAATTTAATGATGCTATTGCCAACGGCTTAGGGCAAGGAAGATACACCAATAATCCTAATAAATTTTGTACGATTGCTGACGGGACAGCAAATTCTTCGGAAAGTGTAGCGATATGTAATGGCGATTACGAGGGAGTAACAATGTTAATTCATTCAGCGATACCCGGCAAAGCAGGAGAATTATATTTTTCAGGTGATGAAGATTTATTGAAAGCTCTCGGTCTCAACACAATTCAAAATTCCGAAGAAGCAACCTATATAGCATCAGTTTATGACGCTCATACGGGTATTCCTGTTGCAACAAACGTTAAATCTTCTGAAGCGGAATTTAAGAGCATAATTCCTCCCGGAATTGATATTGAAGTTGATTCAATGGCCGGATTAAAAACAACTTGGGACGAAAATTCAAAGCGTTATGTTTTGTCAGGCAGTGAAAATTATTCTGCATTTCTTCATTTGAAGGATAACGGAACAGTTTTTCAAGTCGGAGCTAACAAGGGCGAAGATTTCATAATTCAAATCGGCGATACTTCATGCAATGCTATCGGAATTTCGAGTGTAAATGTTTTGACGCAAAAAACAGCTTCAAGAGCTATAACTGTTATTGACAGCGCAATAAACAAAATCGCTTCACAGCGTGCAAAAATCGGAGCTTATGAAAACGCACTCGAGCATACTATGGAAAATTTAACAACAACAAGCGCAAATTTAATTTCTGCTGAAAGCCGAATTAGAGACGCTGATATGTCAAAAGCAATGATGAATTTCGTTAAGCAGCAAATTTTGAATCAATCGGGAACTTCAATGCTTGCTCAGGCGAATCAAATGCCTCAATCAGTAATGAGTTTATTGAATTAATCCTTTAATACTTTATCGTAGCATTTTTCAAGTGCTTTAACTATACAACAACACTTGAAGAAGATTTGAAAGCAATTTTGAACAAATAAATATAAAAGGCTCCAGCTCTTAAACTGGAGTCTTTATTACATTCCTTGTCTGTCGAATTTGGAATTTCTGAAATATAAATAAACATCACAAGCAACCATAGTAAAATTAATTAAATACGGAATTAACAGGAATCCTCCAAAACCATCGCTCAAAATTACTTTTACGATTCCTGCAACATATCCTAACAAGACTACCAACAAAAATCCGATACTTTTTCCCCTAGCTGTTCTTGCTTCCCACGATTTTACTATTGAGAACGGCCATGCTGCACCGAAACACACAAGCATTATAGTTTCAAGTATTTTAACCCAATTCATATTCTCTGAAAAACCTCCCTTTTTAATACGCATACCATCAACAATATTTGATGAAATTCACTTGTTTACAAAATCACGCTCTCTAAATCATCAGGCACAAAAATTTTTCCTGAAAAATATTTTTTAGCTTCATTAATGTAAAGTTCTTTTCTGTTTTTAAGATTTGAATCTTCGGTGTGATAAAGCAATAAATTTTTCACGTTTAATCTCTCTGCTAATTCGGAAGCGTCTTTAACGGTTGAATGATGTTTTTCATAAGGCTTGAAAATTTCTGCTTCAGAACTTAAACAAAATGATTCATGTAAAAGCCATTTTGAATTTTTAACGTAAATTTCGGAGGATTTATGGCAAGGTTCATCGCCGCAACAGGTTAATTTTTTTCCGTCATATAAATTCATAACGAATCCGAATTGTTTTGTACGGGCTGAATTAATATCAAAGAATTTTGTTTCATGGCCGATTATATTTTTCGTTTCACCGTCTTTAATTTCGATTAAATGAATTCTTTTTCCGACATAATCATATTGATAAGGCAACAATAATTTTTCGCAAATATCATTCAATAAATATATAACTTCATCATGTGAATAAATATTCATATCTCCGTCAAAATTATTTCTGTGCATTTGTTGAGCTGCTATTCTTATTACCCAAATTATTCCGAGTAAATGATCTATATGCTGATGAGTTACAAAAATATCTTTAACATCATTTAATTCATAACCTGCATGATTTAATTGATGTAAAATCTGATTGCCTCCTCCGCCGTCAACCATAAAATTTTTTCCGTTATCCGAAATTATGAAGCAGGTGTTATAACATTCCGTTACAAGTGCGCTTCCAGTTCCTAACATTGTAATCTTCATCATGATAAAATTTTTTCGTAATCATTAATAATTTTTCGTGCTTTTAATTCTTCAAGTTCATGCAAAATATTTTCAAGTAAGTTAATCGGAATATCCGCTATAACGTTCACGGCCTCGTTATATTCCCATATTAAATTCAAAGCTCCGAAATTTTCAAGCAGCCTTGTTATTAAACCCATTGAATTATATTCAAGTGAAATTTTAATTTTTGATGTCAAAATTTTTTGTACCCTTCCTGACATGCTCAAAGCCTTCTCAGCAACTCCTCCGTAAGCATCTATTAAGCCTCTGACACCTAATTTAATTCCTCCGAAATATCTTGTTACTATCACCATAACATTAACAAGTTCGCTTTTTTTTATAGCGTTTAATATTGGCCGTCCTGCTGTTCCTGAAGGTTCTCCGTCATCGGAAAAATATTCGCTGTTATCCTCAAAAATATATGCCCGGCAGTTATGCGTTGCGTCTCTGTGTTGTGAAATTATTTTCGCCAAAAAATTTTTAGCTTCAATTTCGTTTCTACAGATTTCTAAATTCGCTATAAATACCGAGCGTTTTATTTTTTCTTCGTAAGTTACAGAATGTTCAGGTTCGTTATATTTCGTCCCAAGCATCTTTAATTTTTCGCCATGAATTTTCTATTGCATCAGATAAAACTCTTGTTTCTGCTAAAACGGGCATGAAATTATTATCACCGTTCCAACGCGGGACAATGTGTCTGTGAAGATGTCCTGCAACCCCTGCTCCTGCTGTCTGACCTAAATTAATTCCCATATTAAAGCCGTCAGGATTCATAACTTTCTTCAGAACTTTCACAGCCTTTGCTGTCAATTCGTGAAGCTCTAAAACTTCCTCGTTCGTTAATTCCTCATAAACATTCGTATGTCGATAAGGAATTATCATTAAATGACCCGGATTATAAGGATATAAATTCATAATAACGAAACATGTTTTGCCCCTGTGAACTATAAAATGTTCGTCATCTTTATGTTCAGCTGGAAAATCGCAAAATATACAGCCTTCATGTTTAGGAGCTTCGATATATGACATTCGCCACGTTGCGTAAAGTCTCTCCAAAATTTTTTCCTCCTTTGAAAAAACCTCCCTTTTTTGTCGGGAGGCTTCATAAAATTTATTCTTCTTCTTCGTCCTCTTTTTTGTGAGCTGCAATTACTTTCTTCGCAATATCGCCCGGAACTTCTTCATAGTGTGAATATTCCATTGAGAACGATCCTTCGCCCGATGTCATTGAACGTAAGATTATTGCGTATCTGAACATTTCAGCTAAAGGCACTTGAGCTTTTACGACCTGTAATTTTCCGTGTCCTTCCATTCCCATAATGCGGCCTCTGCGGGAATTGAAATCTCCCATTACATCGCCCATAAACTGATCAGGAACCGTAACTTCAACGTCCATTACAGGTTCAAGTAATACAGGATTAGCATCCATAATTCCCTTCTTGAATGAAAGGCGTGTTGCAAGTTTGAACGACATTTCGGAGCTGTCAACGTCATGATATGAACCGTAATATAATTCTGCGCTGAAATCAACAACAGGAAATCCTGCTAAAGGCCCTGCGACCATATACTCACGCAAACCTTTTTCAACAGCAGGGATAAAGTTTCGAGGTACTGCACCGCCGACAACACTGTCGATAAATTCAAAGCCTGCTCCTCTTTCAAGAGGTCTGTAACGGATATAAACATCTCCGTATTGACCATGACCGCCGGATTGCTTTTTATGTTTACCTTGAGCTTCTGACATTTTGCGGATTGTTTCACGATAAGGAACTTGAGGTGTTTTAGTGTCAAGATCAACTCCGTAACGCTCTTTCATCTTTGAAAGGACTATATCAATGTGCATATCTCCCATTCCTGATAAAACGTTGTCTCTTGTTTCGGCGTTCTTCTCAAATGTCAAGCTGCAATCTTCTTCAAGTGTCCTTGAAATTGCGTTCCCTAATTTATCCTCATCGGCTCGTGTTTTAGCGATTACTGCGACGCTGTAAACAGGTTTCGGAAATTCTATCGGTGCGAATTGCGCTGAAAATCCTCCCTTAGTTGCAAGGGTGTTGCCTACTTTTGCGCTTTGAAGTTTCGGAATTGCTACAATATCTCCTGCGATGACTTCTTTAATGTCTTTTCCGTCTTTACCCGTCATCATTTTGAACGAGCTTATTCTTTCATCTTCGCCCTTGTTGACGTTGTAAATATTCGAGCCTTCAGATGAAAGCATTCCCGAATAAACACGAATAAATGAAAGTTTTCCTACAAAAGCATCGGCCATGACTTTGAAGCATAATGCCGAGAAAGGAGCGTCAGTTTTCGGTTCAACCGTAATTTTTTTCTCACCTTCAAATGCTTCTACAGCTCCAATATCAACAGGTGAAGGGAAATAATCCGCTACGAAATCCATAAATTCTTTCACGCCGATATTAGCAGTTGCTGAGAGAGCAAAGACAGGCATAATTCTTTTTGAAGCAATGGCTTTTTTCAGAGTTCGTTCGATGTCTGCCTGAGCAATCGTTTCGCCCTCCAAATATTTTTCCATTAATTCATCGTCCATTTCAACTGCTGCTTCAATTAGTGCCTCTTTAGCACTTGCTGCTTCAGGTGAATCGCTCTTGAGAACGTCAATAACTCCCGAAAATTTATCGCCTGCTCCAATCGGAAGAAATACAGGTAAAGCGTTTTGTGAAAACTGCGATTTAATATCGGCCAAAACTTTTTCAAAATCCGCGTTTTCTCTGTCCATCTTTGAAATTACAAATGAAACAGGGGCGTTATGATGTTGAGCATACTCCCAAGCCTTGCTCGTTTGAACTTCAATTCCTCCTACAGCACTGACCAAAATTACCGCAGTATCTGCAACTCGAATAGCTGCGCTCATTTCCCCCGTGAAATCTGCATAACCAGGAGCGTCAAGAACATAAAATGTTTTCCCTTTACGCTCAAGAGTAATTAAAGATGTGCTGATTGAAATATTGCGTTTCTGTTCTTCGGATTGGAAATCGCTGACTGTGTTACCGTTTTGGACATTGCCCATTCTTGTAATGTTTCCGTTGTTAAAGAGGATTGCTTCGGCTAAAGAAGTTTTTCCTGCTCCTCCGTGTGCACATAATGCAAAGCTCCTTGTGTCTTCGGGTTTACGTACCCCCATAAAAAAACACCTTCCCTTTTAATTCTAAATATAATTTCGATTATTAATTGTATTATACATCTGACACGTCTTAATGATATAATTTTTAACAATCCAATTTAATATTTAGGAGGAAAAATTTTTTATGTTAATTTAATTTACACTTTATTTTTTGTGCCGTAATAAGCGTTTAAATACATTTGCTTTATTTCGCTCATTAATGGGTATCTCGGATTAGCGCCAGTGCATTGATCATCAAACGCCTGCTCAACCATAGCATCAAGCCTGTTTAAAAAATCCTCTTCATCTGCTACATAATCTTTTATTGTCGGCTTAATTCCAACTTTAGATTTTAATTCATCAAATGGCAAACTATCCTTAGATGCTGCAACAATTTGCTTTTTGTTTTCAACTATATCAGCTAAAATATTTTTCATCTTCTTATTCTTCACTTCACAAGTTGATCAAATTCTTTTTGCGGTACAAGTGTAACTAATCCCATAATTGCAAGAACCTGTTCAAGTGCAGCACGCGGTGTGCTGGTATTCTTGACGACGTAATCAGTCACTTTATAGCTGTCAAATTCTTTGTTTTGATCGGCATATTCAACAAAATATTTAATTTCATCATTAGTGCAACCTGCTCTAAGCATTCTATCGACAAATACTACATCATCAATCATGAGTGAAATTGTTACCAAATCTTGATTTATGAATTTAGAAAGTTGCTTAATACCTTCGACATTCATCATAATCATGATACTAATTTTATGTTTTTGGTACGATTCGAGTACATCACTTTTTCTTAAACCGTATTTATTACCTTGATAATCTGCTTGTACTATGAATTTTTCTTTAGCGAATTCATCGGGTTTTACCGTCTTATAGAGTCTGCGCTTGTGAGCATACCGCTCATCAAAATACTTTGTCGTAAATGTTGGAACATAATGAACGCCCATACTCATTAGCTGTGTAATCATTGCAGATTTACCAGAAGCGTGTGGTCCAAAAAATGCGTAAACTTTATTTGCCATGATTTCACCCCTGAAAAAAATATAACTACCATTATTAATA
>CALBPU010000191.1 GCA_937899395.1 uncultured Fretibacterium sp. | reverse complement strand
TAGGTGTTACACCTGACCGACCGATTTTGATCGACAGATTTTTGAATCATGCTCTTGAATGTGAAGCTGATGCAATTTGCGACGGTTCACACGCTTATGTCCCTGCCGTAATGGAACACATTGAGCTTGCAGGAATACATTCTGGAGATTCGGCATGTATAATTCCCTCACGTCATATTTCATCGGAAGCTCTCGAAACTATTAAAGATTACACGAGGAAAATTGCTGAAACAATGCACGTTGTAGGACTTATGAATATTCAATACGCTATTGAGGACGGAAAAGTTTTTGTTTTGGAAGCAAATCCGAGAGCCTCTCGAACTGTTCCGTTAGTTTCAAAGGTATGCGGTATTCAAATGGTGCCTTTAGCTGTTGAAGCCATAACTCAAGAATTAACCCGTAAAAAGTCTCCTCTCGAGAAACTTTCAGAGAGAAATATTCCGTATTACGGAGTAAAAGAAGCTGTTTTCCCGTTTAATATGTTTCAGGAGGTTGATCCTGTTTTAGGCCCTGAGATGAGATCAACGGGTGAAGTTTTAGGATTGTCATTTGAAGCAGGTGAAGCATTCTTTAAGGCTGAAGAGGCTGCGAACTCAAGGTTACCTTTAAGCGGAAATGTTTTGATAGCGGTGAGTGATGCTGACAAAAAATTAATTCCTCAAACGGCAAAAAAATTTGTTGAAGCAGGTTTCAAAATTTTAGCGACTGAAGGAACATTTGAGGCTCTTAAAAATTCTGGTATTGATTGTGAAAGGATAGGAACAGGACGGCCAGATATTCTTGATCATATTATTAACGGAAACGTCCAGCTTGTGATTAATACTCCTCGTGAAAAAGCCTTAACTAACACTGGCTCGATGTTAAGACGTGGAGCAATTAAAGCAAATATTCCTTACATAACGACATTAGCAGGAGCTGAAGCAGCCGCAGAAGGAATTATTACGGTGAAAAATCAAAATAACCCATCAAAATCTTTGAAATCAATTAAAGAATGGCATAAATTAATTTCGTGTTAAGAGAACTCCCACACTACTAAAAGTCGCGTGCTTCCAGTAGTTTTAATTGCTTTCCACAATATGGTCTAAATTCAGAGGGTTTTACAAGTTTGTAATTCTCAACCCAAGCTGTAATACCCGAATTTAGACTAATTAGTTTGGATATAGACAAAAAATTCCCCTGAGAAAATTTTCAAGGGAATTCCTCTTACAACTTCATTAAATAATCAAGACACATTCTAACGCCGAATGCACTTGCACCTTTTGCATAAACTCCGTATTCTTTATCCTTAAAATCAGGTCCGGCTATGTCTATATGTGCCCACGAAATTTTTTCATCAACAAATTCCTTTAAGAACATGGCCGCAAAAATCGCTCCTCCGTATCGTTCTCCGCAGTTGATTAAATCAGCGTAAGGAGATTTCAAAGTTTCTGCGATATGTTCATCTTCAAGAGGCATTCTCCATAATTCTTCACCTGTATTTTTTGATGAGGTTAAAATTTGTTCAGCGAGTTCGTCATTATTGCAGAACAAACCTGCCCGCCATTTTCCTAATGCTACCATGCAAGCTCCCGTTAATGTTGCCATGTCAATTATTGCGTCAGGCTTTAACTCACTCGCAAAACATAAAGCATCTGACAAAACTAATCGTCCCTCAGCGTCGGTGTTATTTATTTCGATCGTCTTTCCGTTTCGTGCAGTGATAATATCGTCAGGCTTATAAGAACTTCCGGACGGCAAATTTTCAGCTACTGCCAATAAACCGTGAACTTCAACATTTAATCCGAGTTCCGCAGCACCCTTCATAATTCCGAGAACGTTACATGCTCCTGTCTTATCGCCTTTCATAGTGAGCATAAAATTGTCAGGTTTAATGTTAAGTCCTCCGCTGTCGAATGTAATTCCTTTACCTACGATTGCAATTTTTTTCGACGGGTTTGAAGGTTTAGAAGGTTTATATGTTAAATGAATGAAGCGCGGGGGATTTTCAGAGCCTGAACCTACTGCCAAAATTCCACCCATTTTTTCAGATTCTAATTTCTTCTCGTCCCAAATTTCACAGGCAAGATTATATTCTTTAGCAAGAGCTTCGGCTTTTTCAGCTAAAACTTCAGGCCATACCGAACAACCCGGTTCATTTATAATTTCACGTGAAAAAATCTGAGCTTCAGCAAATTTCATTCCCTTATTAAATTCATCAGGTTCATATAAATCGCTGTAAAATTCTTCAAGTGAAAACGATTCATAATTTTCGTCTTTAGTTTTATATTTGTCGAAAGTATAACCGCAAAGTCCTGCAGCTTCACCCAATACAAAACATAAACCCTCAAAATCTTTAAGGTTCTCAAGGATTACGGCGGCGGATTTATTATGTTGACGACCTATTGTCCTGAAACCCCACGTAAGAGAATCTCTGATTAAATTCAAATTAACTTTCTCTTTTTTCCCAAGACCTGCTAAATATAAATTCTTAAATTCTGTATTAAATGCCGGGATTCGGATTAAAGAACCTTTTTTGCCCTTGAAATCTTTTCGTGATGTTAAATCCGTTAAAATTTCTTTGAGATTGTCGTTAATGGAAAGAGATGAAATATTACCGCAGTCCTCTTCACTCAAAAGGAGCAAAAAGGAATCTGCGGAATTATTATTCAGTTGATTAAACTGCGGCATTTACAGCCCTCTTAACAAAGCCTGAACGTAAACACTTTGTGCAGACTTTAACCTTTAATAAATCACCGTCTCCGGCGTCAACTCTGACTGTTTGAAGATTAATGTTCCAACGTCTTCGTGTGTGTCTGTTTGAATGGCTCACGGCGTTTCCTGATGCAGGACCTCTTCCGCAACAATCGCAATATTTAGCCATAATTAAAAATTCCTCCAAAATTAAACAAAAATATAAGAGTTATTATAGCATTAATACTCCAGCAAAAATTTTTGCAAAAAATGTGTTATGATTTTAACTACTCAATTACGTAAAATAAATTTTTATTAGAAGGGAGCAAAAAAATTTATGAGCATAAAAGATTATGAATTTTGGTTTGTAGTAGGCAGTCAGTTTTTATACGGGCCTGAAGTCCTTGAAACCGTTGCTAAACGTGCGCAGGAGATGACCGACAAGTTAAACGCCTCTGGAAATCTTCCTTGCAAAATCGTTTACAAAGTTACTGCAAAAACCAACGCCGAAATTACAAACGTAATCCGTGATGCAAATCATGACGAAAAATGCGCAGGAATTATTACGTGGTGCCACACCTTCAGCCCCTCAAAAATGTGGATTAACGGCCTCGCAAATCTTCAAAAACCTTGGTGCCATTTCGCTACTCAATACAACCGTGAAATCCCTAACGAAGAAATTGACATGGACTTCATGAATTTGAACCAGGCTGCTCACGGAGACAGGGAACACGGATTTATAGGAGCAAGGTTAAGAGCTGCGAGAAAAATTATCGCTGGTTTCTGGCAGGACGAGGACGTTCAAAAACGTTTAGGTAAATGGCAGCGTGCCGCAGTCGGTGCTGAGTTCTCGAAGAAATTAAAGGTCATGAGATTTGGCGATAACATGCGTGAAGTTGCTGTTACTGAAGGCGATAAAGTTGAAGTCCAAATTAAACTCGGCTGGCAGGTTAATACATGGCCTGTGGGAAAACTTGTTGATGTTATGAACAAAGTAACAGATGAAGAAATTGACGCTCTCATGAACGAATATAAATCACTTTACGAATTTGCTACCGATGACATTGAAACAGTACGTTATCAGGCTCGTGAAGAGATCGCAATGAAGAAAATGTTAGACCGTGAAGGTTGTAAAGCGTTCTCAAATACTTTCCAAGATTTATACGGAATGAAACAGCTTCCCGGACTTGCAAGCCAGCATTTAATGGCAACAGGTTACGGCTATGGCGGTGAAGGAGATTGGAAAGTTTCAGCAATGACAGCGATAATAAAATTCATGACTGAAGGAAAAAAGGGCGGAACTGCTTTCATGGAAGATTACACTTATCATCTTGTTGAAGGCAATGAATACAGCTTAGGCGCACATATGCTTGAAGTTTGTCCGTCAGTTGCAGCTGCAAAACCTAGAATCGAAGTTCACCCTCTCGGAATTGGCGACAGAGAACCTCCGGCACGTTTAGTATTTGAAGGCCATGAAGGTAAAGCAGTTGTTGTAAGTTTGGTAGATATGGGAGGAAGATTGCGTTTGATATGCCAGGATATTCACTGTGTCAAACCCATTATGCCTATGCCGAATTTACCCGTAGCCCGTGTAATGTGGCAAGCAATGCCGAATTTGAAAACAGGGCTTGAATGTTGGATACTTGCAGGCGGAGCTCATCATTCCGTATTGTCTTACGATGTTGACGCTGAACAAATGAAAGATTGGGCAAGAATTATGGACATCGAATTTGTTCATATTGATAAAGATACAACGCCCGAAAAACTTGAACATGATTTATTTTTATCGGATATTGCATGGAGGTTGAATAATTAATTATGATGCTTGAAAAATTACGTGAAGAAGTTTACAAAGCGAATATGGAACTCCCTAAACGCGGTCTTGTAACTTACACTTGGGGAAATGTCAGCGGAATTGACCGTGAAAAAAATCTTGTTGTCATTAAGCCTTCAGGTGTTGAATATGAAGAATTAACTCCTGAAAAATTAGTCATCGTTGATCTTGATAACAAAATCGTTGAAGGGAATTTGAATCCTTCATCAGATACAAAAACTCACGTTGAACTTTACAAAGCATTCCCGAAAGTCGGAGGAATTGTTCATACTCACAGCTCACACGCTGTAGCATGGGCACAAGCTGGAAAAGATATTCCTGCATTCGGGACAACACACGCGGATTATTTTTACGGAAGAGTGCCGTGTTCGAGAAGTTTAACGGCTCAGGAAGTCGAAGAAGATTACGAACTTAACACCGGCAAAGTAATCATTGAAACATTTAAGGAGCGAAATTTAGAAGCTCTTGCGGTTCCGGGAATTGTTTGCAGAAATCACGGTCCTTTTTCATGGGGTAAAGATGCAGCCCAAGCTGTATATCATGCAGTCGTTCTTGAAGAGGTAGCGAAAATGGCAATGTATACAATCACCATTGACCCGAATACGCCCGAAGCTCCTCAATATATTTTCGACAAACATTACATGAGGAAGCACGGGCCTAATGCTTATTACGGACAGAAATAATTAAACGTATAAAAGCAGTGAGAAGCCCGAAACAAGTCAAGACTTCTCACTACTTACTTTTTACTTATCGGCGGCCGCCGAAGAATATTCTAATTCCGAAGCTGATAATTCCGAAGCTGATAATTCCGTCGGCTGCTCTAACAAAAAACTCACAAGATTCGGAGAAAAAGTCGCCAACTCCCTGCCAGAAACTGCTCCAGCTTGCTTCAGCTGGACTTGCAAAGGCAGAAACACTCAAACATAGAATTAATGCAAATGCAATGATACGGGTTGCCTAACTCATGACTAAAATCAAGAGTGTGTGGCGACGGTTCATTAATACGGCAGCAAATGCCACAACAACTCTATAATCGGATCAAAAATTACGTTGATTATTCCCGTTAAAAGCAGCACAAACAAAATTATTAATCCGTATCTCTCAAGCCAATAATAATATTCCATGTACTTATACGGCAAAAACGCTTCCAAAACTCTCGAACCGTCTAACGGAGGTATCGGGATTAAATTAAATGCCGCTAAACCCATGTTTATATTCACCATTTGAAACACAAATATTAATCCTGCACGTCCTGTTAATCGGTACCAATAAATCCCTACGAAACGAAATATTAATACTGTTATTATTGCCGTCAAAATATTTCCGGCTACACCTGCTAACGATACTATGATTAAATCCCTGCGAGGGTGTTTGAAATATCTCGTATTAATCGGTACAGGTTTTGCCCAGCCGAAACCTACGAACAATAACATTAATGTTCCGACTAAATCAAAATGCGCAAACGGGTTTAATGAAAGCCTCCCGTATCTTTCAGCGGTAGGATCTCCAACCATTTTTGCCGCAAATCCATGACAAAATTCATGAAATGATAATGCCCATAAAAGCGCAGGCAATGTTAATACCAATCTAATCGGATCATGTAATAACCTCATCGCTTAAAAAGACCTCCTAATCCTTTCTTCAATTCCTCTTTAATTTTTTCTTTGTTGTCGTTCACAGTCTGTTGAATTTTTTGCTGCACATTCTTTTTGACTTCATTTTTTACCTCAGCAGGCTGTACTTTTTTCGTTGTATCAGTTTTTGTTTTGTTATTATTATTACTATTATTTGAAGACTTTGAAGGTGTAACAGTCTTAATGATTTCCTTTTTGAGATTTTCTTTGATCTCTTTCTTCACATTATTCGGAACTATTACATCAACTGCCCTGTCAATAATTTTTTCCTTAGTCAAATTTTCCTGCGTTTTATCAGTGCTTTGATTTTGTTTCAAAGTTGAAGACCCGATTTTTAACTGCGAAAATGACGGTGAAGCTGCTTTGCCCGAAATCTTTAACGTTACAATCCTGAAATCTCCCGTCGATGCAACTTTTTCAGCCTGTTTCAATCCTCCTGACATAAAAGTTTTTATTCCGTCCTTCCAATTTGAAGCACCGCCTTTGAACAATGCCGCAAATCCTCCGACACTTCCGCCTTGAATAGCGTTAATTAATTGATAATTAATATTGCTCTCAGTCATTAAATTCAACGTTACATCATTGCCGCTGAAATCAATCGTGCCGTTTTGCGAAAGTTTTGCGTATGTGTAAATCGGGTCTTTGTTGTTTGCTTTAGCAATAGTCCCCGAACGCAATATTAATTTTCCCGTCTGCAATGTTAAAGGAGCGTTGACACTTGAGTAATTAATTCCGTTAGTGTTGTGAATTTTCGTTACAACATCAAGCCATTTGAAGCCAGAAATTCCTCCAGAGCCCATCGAAAAATTTCCTGAGCCTGAATAAGTCGTCTTATCTTCTACAGAGCCGTTAATTTTCATCGTCAATTTTCCCGTGCCCGTTATCTTACCTTCAAGACCTCCTGAGACATCTTGTATTAATGAATTTACATTAATGCCTGATGCTTCGATGTTATCCGAAAATCCCATCTTTGAAATATCAAACGTTAAATTATTTTTCGCATTTCCTCCGTATAATTTCGCAGTTCCGTTATTCGATGAAAAATTATTTCCCGAATATGAAAGAGGTAAATTTACATCAGTCAAATTTATTCCCCATGCTTTTATCGCTGATGATGTCAATGAACCTGTACCTGAAATTTTTTTGTCATTACCTGTTAAATTGAATTTGAAATTCGCTACACCTGACAAATTCCCCTTCATGGCTGGAATATCTTTCAAAATTTTATCAAGCTGAATTTTATTTCCGTTTAAGGCTACATTGATTTTCAATGACGGAGAAATTTGTATATTGCCGTTAGCTGTAACTTCTGCTCCTTCAACTTCTGCTCTGACACGATTTAATTTTATGTTCTGCATATTTCCAGAAATATCAGCGATCAAATTATTCAAAGCAAATCCTACAGCATTTAATGACGGAACATTAGCGTTGAAATTTAATGACGGATTCGTATTTGAGCCTGAAATTTTCAGATTGCCCGTTAAATTTCCCTTCAAATCAACTCCCGATGCTGAAGCTAAAGAAGCTAAATTAAGATTGTTGAAATTAAAATTGAAGTTCATATTTTCTTTACCTGAAATTGAAGCCGAACCGTTTCCGTTTATATTTCCTTCTCCGCTTTTTGCGCTGATGTTATCGAGAATAATTTTGTCGGAGCTTTTGTTGACAGACGCATTAACATCTGAAAAAGTTATTCCGCTCGCCGTTATGCTCTTAGCAGATGTCTTAACGTTAATCTTCTCAAGTTTCGTTAAATCTCCGTTCATTGCCGTAGTAAGTTCAATATCTTTTGCAGTTATCATGTTCATAGCCTGAAGATTTTTAGATGAGGCCATGAAATTTATTGAAGGGTTATTAACATTTCCCTGAATTTTTATTCCTGCATTCACCGTACCTTTAACGGCGTATTGATTTATATCAGGCACATAAGTTTTTAAGGCATTAGGCGATACTTCAACGGTTGCGTTTATATTCAAATTCGGATTTGCAGAAGGCAGCGGCGAAATTGTTCCGCTCAAATTTATCGGCATTCCGTTTAATGTTCCTTCTGTTTTGCTTAACGTCAAAGTTCTATTTGCGAATTTGAAATTAATAACGGGCTTTGTAATTTTTTGATCGAAACCTGAAAATTCAGGACTGTTAATTGAACCTGATATTGAAGGATCTGACGTTTTACCTTTAACATTAACTGAAGCCGTGATTTTTCCAGCAAGTTTATAATCCGAAGCATCAGGGATCATATTTTCAACACGTTTAACATCAAGGTCAGCAATTTTTGCCGTGATGTTTAATATCGGATTTGTTAAAACTGAAGCAACGCTGCCCTGCAAATACCCGTTAGCACCTTCAAAATTAAATTTTCCGTCTACATTTGCAGTGTCGCTATGTGCAAGTTTCATTTGTGCCTTAATATTTGTTAATGCTCTTCCGTCATAAGCGATTTTCGGAGCAGTGAAATTTACAAGCCCGTTTAACGAATCAACATAGCCGCTGATATTCGCATTAAACAATGAAACTTTGCCCGAAAGTTTTTTCAGTTCAGGAATATTTAAGACTTTATCAAGACCGTTCAAATTTGCCTCGCTCCCGTCTAACTTAATCATCACTGAAATTTTTTCCTTAGGTCTGTTTGCTACGGCTATCTCGCCCTGAACAGGCACGTTTAACGCATTAGCCTGAATATTATTCATAGCAAATCTGTAATCGGAATAATTAAAATTCGCGCTGAACCTTTCGACTATAAACCCGTAAATTTTTGAGCCTTTATAATCAAGAGTGCCTGAAATTTTAGGGTCATTCAATTTTCCCGTTACACCGATATTAACATTTGCAGAGCCTTCAAAATCTTTCGAGCTTAATAATGAAGGATATAAGGCCGTTAATTCTTTGATGTTTAAGTTTTCAAGTGATGCAGCAAAACTCAAATTCTCGTTTGTTAAACCTCCAGTCGCTAAAATTTTTCCCGAACCTAAATTTAATTCCGACTTATTTATAGCTGTAAGCCCTGCGTCTTCTCCCATGTCAATTTTTCCGTTAAGAGGAACGCCGTTAATTTTTCCGTCAATTTCAATGTCGAAATTATTCAAGTCGGCCGTTAAATTTGAAACGTCTATAACCCCGTACTGAGATGTTAAATGACTGTCGATTAAATTGAAGCGGTCTAAAGGAATTTCGGGCAACGTCTCTTGAGTATCAGCAAACGCTACCCCCTCACCAAACAAGTTTGATCCTCTCCCCATTCTCAAGGGGCGCAAGTTTGATACAGCGGAGGGGCTACTTAAATTTTTCGCAGTCTCGATTAATTTTTCAATATCCGCACTTAATCCTCCTAATGAAATTTCGGCAAGTTTAATTTTACCCGTAAGCAATGCTCCGAAATTTACACGCCCTGATAAATATTCAGCACTCAAAATTTTTTCACCGTTAATCGGGGAAATTTCAAAATTATGAAGCGTATAACCTTTAACAGGGTTACCTGATAATTTTTCAGCGGTTAAATTCAATTTGTAATTATCGCTCAAAAATTTTTCAGCAAAATCAAGAATTATATTTCCTCCCACATCTGCAAAAGAAAATATAATTCCCAAAACTATTATAAATAAAACGAAGCACATTAAAAATTTTGAATGAAAACCTCTCTTATTATGTGAAGTTTGAACAGGTCTGCGCCTTCTGTGAGGTCTTCGTCTGCCTAATAAAATGTCATCAGGCGTTAATTCTTGCGTCAATAATTTTCACGCTCCTTTATAATATTAAAATTAATTATAAGATAGAATACAAGAAATTATTAAGGAGAATAAATTTTTATGTCAGATTTTTGTTCGTTTTTTTCAATGATAATATTTTTTATGAGCCTTATATTTTTTTTGAGGGCTAAAAGTTCTTATGCCTGTATGACAATTTTGGTTGGCAAAAAAGCATCTGCTACAGGTGAAGTTCTTGCCGGTCATAACGAGGACGCTCCAGGAAGGTTCACAATGCAAACTCATATTGTCGGCAAAATGTGCAGAAATCCAAACGCTAAAACAAAATTTGAACCCAATCTTTCAAAGATCGATCTCTTTCACACTCGAACAAATTTATTTTGGTCTGAAGCAAAAACTTTCAGTGAAGATTATTCCGATTCGGCATTCTGTGATTTTTATATCAACGGAAACGGCGTTGTAATTTGCTCGAACAACTGCGAAAAATCAAAGGAAGACAATCCCGAATTATTAAACGGCGGAATAGGCTACGGATTAAGAAGGCTTGTTGCTGAAAAGGCACGAACTGCGAAAGACGCTGTTGAAATTGCCTGTAATTTAGTCGAAAAATACGGTTATGCTTCAAGCGGAAGGTCTTATGCTTTTTCGGATAAAGATGAGATTTTCGTTATGCAGATCGTAAACGGAAAACATTACGCAATCTCAAGAGTACCTGATGATGAAGTCGCTGTAATTCCTAACCACTACACAATAAGAGAACCTGATAAAAAATCACGAGGCTATGATGAACTGGTGAGCTATGCAATTAAAAGAGGCTGGTTTAATCCTGATGAAGGAGAAATTTTTGACTTCTCAAAAGTTTATCAGGCTGATGATTATTTCGGGCTTGAAAAAAATACTTACAGGCATGTTAAAGCATTTGAAATTTTGTTGGAAATGGATTTATCAGGACTGTTAAAAACGGAATGGCAATCTCTTCCGTTCTCAATCAAACCTGCTCAAAAAGTCGGTATTGAAACTCTGAAAAGAATTTTGCGCTCTCATAACGAAACACCTAACGATCATTTCTCAAAACCTATTTCAATCTGTAACATTGACACTCTCGAAAGCACTATTGTTCAAATTCGTTATAATCCTGACCGCATTATCATTCGTAAAGCATTGGGAAGGCCATGCAGCACTCCTTATTTAACTTGGTATTTCGGAATAAATTCGATGCCTGAAGGTTACGAAGATGTTGAGCCTGAAAAATCTCTCGATGAACATTTCAAAACTAAACCTCAAGACATGGACTACAAAAATAACGCATGGTACAGAGCAATGAAGATTAATGCGGCCTGTGATATTTTAGGAGAACGTGAAAATAATTTGGTCAGCAGGAAAATTAAATCAATCGAGGAAAATTTTGAAAGCACTCTTGAACCTCTTGACGCTCAAATTGAACTGCGCTTAAAAGACCGTCCTATTATTGCCCGTTCAATGATGGAAGGAATAGTTATGCAATTTGCTGAGAAAATTGAAATTTTTACTCAGGAAATGATAAACAAATTAAACATAATTCACGGTGAAGCTTTGAACTCGATCTCGATAAAGGACGGCGAAAATTTCAAAATCAAAATCCCAAAGGATCATATAAACTTCAATGAGCTTGATATTTCAAAATGTAAATGCGGAACTTCTTACACTACACAAAATCAATGGTCTCAATGTGTCAATGTTAATGACCTTAACCGTAATTATTATGAGCTTGAGTTTAATTCGGGTGAATGGATTAAAGACGCTGTACCGTGTTTCACGGATTTGTATTTAGTGTTAGTCGATAAGTCAGGGAAAAAATTCGCGGGCACTGTTAAAACTCAGGTTAGGAGGTAAAATTCATGGCCGGAAGAAAAAAGAATATCACGCTCAATGACCTCTCAAAATTAGAGCCGAAAAAATTAATACTGCTTTTAATCGCAGCGGCGGCTCTGTATTTTTCGGGAAATGATTTATCATTCTTAGGACAACAGAACAGCAATGATAATCCTGATATAGTTTACGGATTTGTTTCGAGAGTTGTTGACGGAGATACTGCGGTTATAAGAGTAGGAAATGATGAAAGGCGTGTGAGATTTTTAGGAGTTGATACTCCTGAGACAGTTCACCCGAAAAAAGGCGTTCAACCTTACGGTAAAGAGGCAAGCAATTTCACGAAAAATTTTTTGACGGGAAAAAACGTCTGGCTTGAATATGATAAAAACCCTACTGACAGATACAACAGACACCTTGCTTATATCTGGCTCTCAAATCCTAAAAACATTAACGAGGATTCAATAAGGCGCGACATGTTCAACGCAAGATTATTGATCGGCGGTTATGCAAAAACAATGTTCATAAAACCTAATACCCGTTACGCAAATTTATTCACGAAATTTGAAGATGAAGCGAAAAAATCACGTAAAGGTTTATGGGCTGACTAACTGTGTTATACTGCAAATAATTTTGAATTGTTTTAAGGAGGAAATTTTTTCATGTTAGGTTACGGATACGGATTGGATCCTACGATTATTATAGTTATTCCTGCGATATTGCTTTCAATGTGGGCACAGTCGAGCGTTCAATCAACTTTTAACAAGTACAGCAAAATCGCTGCTCGAAATAATGTTACGGCTGACGGTGTCGCAAGAAATTTGTTATCGCTTTACGGAATGTCAAACATGCCCGTTAATCATGTGAGCGGAAATTTAACGGATCATTATGACCCTAGAAACAGGACTTTGAATTTATCCGACGGAGTTTACGGAAGCAGGAGCATAGCCTCAATCGGTGTAGCAGCTCACGAAACAGGACACGCTATTCAACATCTCGAAGCATATTCGCCTTTGATGTTCAGAAATTCAATCGTGCCTGTCGTAAACATTGCAACAAGTGTTTCAACACCGTTATTTTTCGTCGGGCTTTTAATGGCAAACTCAATGCTCGTTAATATCGGTATCATGTTATTCACAGCTGCGTTAGTTTTTCATCTTGTAACACTTCCCGTTGAAATCAACGCAAGCTCAAGAGCTTTGAAACTCCTTGAACAGACAGGGACACTTTCATCTGATGAGTTAGTCGGAGCTAAAAAGGTTTTAACAGCGGCGGCATGGACATATATTGCAGCAGCTTTGACATCTGCATTAACTTTAGTGAGAATGATTTTAATCAGCAGATCACGGAGGCGTTAAATAAAAATTGCGTGGAATTGAAGCAGCCTTCAAAATTTTAACTGAAAATCTTAACGAAGGTCGTTTTGCGTCAGAGGCTCTAAGAAATTTAGCTAATCGTGAAAAAATGAAAGCCTCTGATATTTCGCTTGCCTCATCATTGATTTATATATTCATGAGACGGCGTGAATTATGGGAAGAAATCTGCGGAAAATTTTTAAGCTCGAAGGAAAAACTGCCTTTATATGTTAATGTCGCAATGATAATGGGAGCGGGAGGAATTTTAGAGCTGCGAAGATTTTCGGTCGGAGTTTTAATTAACGGAATAATTGAAATCCTCAAACGAAGTAAATCTTACTCAAAATATTGCGGCCTTGTTAATGCAGTGTTGCGAAAAATAATTGAGAACGGCGAAACTCTGTTAAACGATTATAAAAATTCACCTGCTCTTGAACAAAAGGCTTTATGGGCAGGAATACCTGTTTGGACATTACCGGCTTGGAACAGGACTTGGAATAAATCGGAGTTGAAAGAAATTTTTGTGATGTTTAACAGCCCTTCTTATTCATCGTTGAGAATTTCTAAGGGAAAAACTGAAAAAGTTACAAAAATTTTAGAAGACGAAAAAATTCGCTGTCATGTCTCTGAAATTTCAGGTGCTTTAAGATTAAACGAGAGTGTTTTACCTGTAAATCTAAAAGGCTTTAACGAGGGATTATTTACGGTTCAATCCGAAAGTTCAATATTAACGGCCTCGCTGGTGAAAAAATTTTACGATAACAAAGGGATAATAATTGATATGTGCTCAGGAAGGGGAGTTAAAGCAGGACAGATTTTGCAGGATTGTGAAAAATCTTCAATGGAGTGTTGGGAATTATCAGAGAGACGTTCACAAAGTGCTGCTCATGAACTTGAACGACTTCACGTTAATGACCGTGCAAAATTGAAACAGGGTAATGCTTTAACACTTGAGCCTGATAAAAAAACGTCATTTGTAATTCTCGATGCACCGTGTTCATGTTCAGGAACTTGGAATCGAAAACCTGAATCAAAATGGCGTTTAGATTGGAAAAAATTTGACGCTCTTGTTGCAACAGAGAAAAAATTATTGGAAAAGGCCGTTAATATATGTGAGACAGGCGGATATATTTTGTATATTACATGCAGCCTCTTAAAACAGGAAAACGAAAATGTCATTGCCGAAATAATTTCAGCTCATTCAGAATTAACGGAAGTTTCAAGTTTAATAGGTTGGAAAATTGACGGAAAAATTTTTCATAAGGGAAAACCTTACGGAATTTATATATGGCCATGTAATTCATGGTTAGACGGTTTTTATTGTTCGCTTATAATGAAGAGATAGAGAAGAAATTTTAAGGAGATTTTTATTTATAATATGGCAACATTTCAGAAAGTTAAGGAACAGAATTTTTTAGAACTTTGTGCAGACGGTACGTATGAGGAAATTGAAAAGAGTATTAATTCGGGAATTAATATTAATGCCGTCGATATGGGAGGATATGATGCTCTCTCAAATGCTGCACGCTATAACAAAGACGTAAAAGTTATGAAACTTTTGCTCAAAAACGGAGCTTCAATAAATCATAACGGAAATGACGGCAGTACTCCTTTAATGTTTGCAGCCTCTGATAATTCGCTCGAAGCAGTAAAATTTTTGTTGGAGGCAGGAGCTGATATAAAAGCTGTAAGAGATGACGGTATTACGGCCTTAATGGGAGCTGCGAAAAAAAATACGTCCGAAGTTGTGAAATTTTTGTTAAAGGCCGGCGCAAATGTCAATATTAAAGATACTAACGGAATGACACCCTTGTTATATGCGGCCATGAATAATCCAGATCCTGAAGTAATTAACGCACTGATTGACGCAGGAGCTGATGACACAAAAAGCAATAACGGCGATAACGCTTTTATTTTAGCTGCAAGATGGAATGTTCCCGAAGTTGTTGAGATATTAATTAAAGCAGGCGCGAATATGACAACAATAAATAATTACGGTAAATCAGCTTTTGATTATGCCTTTGAAAATAAAAAACTTGAAGGTTCAGAAGTATTGAAATATTTGAAGGAGGTATTGAATGAAACTAAAAACTCGTAAAGGCGGTGCGGCAGGTTTTATAATTTTTATGTTTATCGTTACGGTTTTGGCATCGGGTGCTATAACTTTTTACACGATTTTCATGAAACCCGAAGCAAAATCAACTGTCCCTCAATTCACAGGGCTTTCAACTGCTGAAGCTGTATCACAGGCAGAAAGGCTCGGTCTTGTTGTACAGGTTGAATCAGTAGCTTCAACTTTGCCCGAAGGTATAGTTTTAGCTCAATCTCCTCAACCTGAAACGAAATTGCGAAAAGGTCTTGTTGTTGTTTTACAGGTCAGCAGAGGCGGTGAGCTTCACGCAATTCCTGATGTAAAAGGTAAAACATTAACTCAAGCCCAAAACGAAATTAAATCGGGCGGATTTTCACTCGGTGATATTGTTAGAATAAACGAACCTAACGTTAAAGCAGGTACGGTAATTGCTCAAAGTCCTTCAGCTCCTGCGAATATATCAGCAGGCGGAAAAATTCATTTGTTAGTTCAAGACGGGGGATTTGCAGCAACCGCTGATAATATTACTGTTCCTGATGTAAACAGAATGACAGAAGCAGAAGCTAAAAATTTGCTTGAGACAAGCGGAATAAAAGTTCAGGGAATTAACAGGGTATACAGTCCATTATTACCTGAAGGTTTAGCGATTGAAACGACACCGACAGCCGGCACTGTATTGAAACCCGGACAGGGTGTTATGTTGAAACTGGCAACCCAAAAACGTCCCGCAGGTTTTATGGACGCTAATTCAAATTCATCGAATGTAAGACGTGTTGCAAATCAACCCGCCTCTAATAACACAACTAACACTTCAACAACTTCAACAACTAATACTCAAACAGCTAATAATAATGCGAATAAAAATGTTATAGTATCGGTTAAAGGAGAAGAAGATGTTTTTATCGGCGATGATTATTCAACGACACTATCTGCAACATCAACATCAAATACGGCTCAAAAGGCTTCAACTCCTTCAAGGGCTTCAACAACTCCTCAACAAACTCAAACAGCTTCACAGCCTTCGACAAATTCATCATCAGGAGGAGGAAGCAAGACTGCGAGAATACGTTATGTTGTGCCGCCTATAGCAAGACCTATGGATTTGAGAATCGAAATCACTGATCCTTCAGGGAAACGTGAAATAATGAACAGGCAAGTAAGAAGCGGTGAGAGTATTAACACAACTGCCCGATACTCTCAGGAATGTATGATAAGCATTTATTTGGGCGGTGAATCAGTTTGGCAGGAAAGGCAGAGATGATTTTATTATGCGTAAATTTTTGTTAGCTCCTTCAGTTTTCGGTGCGGATCCTTTGAACATTGAGAAGTCGATTAACTCCCTTGAAAATTCTTACGATTGGCTTCATCTTGATATTATGGACGGACATTTTGTCAGGAATTTATCTTTCGGCCCTGAATATGCTTCGGCACTACGAAAAAAATATCCCGGCTCATTTATTGATGCTCATTTGATGATTGACGAACTTGAAACAATTTTGCCGTTGTTCTTAAAAATCGGTGTTTCATCAATTACAATTCATGCTGAAACAGAACCTCATCTCCTTCACGCTTCATTAAGCATGATAAAAAACGCAGGGATTAAGGCCGGAATAGCTTTGTGTCCTCCTACACCAGTGAGAAATATTGAGAGCGTTATTGATTTAGCCGATTTAATTTTAGTTATGTCCGTAACACCCGGTTTTGGCGGTCAGAAGTTCATTGAAAATTCCCTTGAAAAAGTTAAAGAGCTTGTGAGCTTGAGAGAAGCCAAAAAATTGGATTACCTTATTGAAATTGACGGAGGAATAAACGAATATAATGCGGCTCGAATTGTTTCAGCCGGTGTTGATGTTTTGGTAATAGGCAGCGCATTATTCAAACAGGAAAATCCTGCTGCATGGCTTGGACAAATCAGAGCAAATGTAAAGGAGGCATTAACGAATTTTGCCGGAAATTAATGAAAGATTAATAGAGCTTGGACGAGTTTTAACAGAACGCCGTGAAAGTATCGGAATGACTCTTGAAACGGTTTTTGATCGAACGAAAATAAGACCCGAATATCTTCGGGGAATTGAAGAAGGAGATTACACTGATTTTCCTGAAATTGTTTATATTAAGGGTTTTATCAGAACGTATCTCAAATTAATTAACGCTGAAGATTTGCAGGAAGAATTTATGGCGTGTTTTGATCGAAACGAAAGGTCTCAATCTTCAAGACGTTTGGAAGTTCGACATCAAAAGACTATGAATGAGGTTTTAAGCAACGGCTCATCAGCTCCGCAGGGGTTTAAGCCTACTTCACATTTTTGGTTATTCTTTGCACTTGTAGCGGCATTAATCGGAACAGGCGGTTATGTTTGGTATGCTGTAAGCAACGGAGGGCTTGACCTTAAAAATTTGAAGCTGTTCAGTTTTTACGGAAATAATAATTCTTCGATTGAAATTTCATCAGACATAAACCCTGAAACAGATATTGAATTTTCAGATGTAGTTGTATCTGAAGAGCCTGTTATCTCTGAAGAGCCTAAACCTGAAATAAAACCGTTCTTGGAAATTCATGCGGTTAATGATGTATGGTTAAGCGTGAGATTTGGAAATTCTCAACCTGTATTCAGCAGGATATTAAAGCGTGGAGATTCAATGCGTTGGGAATTAAATTCTCCTGCCAGAGTTGTAATAGGGCGACCTAATGCTGCTCAGGTAATATTAAACGGAAAAGATTTAGGAATAGTTAATCCTTCAGCGAAAAAATCTGAAACGCATGTTTACAATCCTGACGGTACGTCGCAAAAAATAAAATAACGAAATCAAAATTTTAATTTCCCTTGTTACAAAAATGACAGGGGAAGTTTTTTTATGATATTTTATTTTTCATGAAAAAATTAATTAAATGCTATAATCAAAAAATTATTTTTATTGTTGGAGGTAATCTATTTTATTATGGCAAATAATTCACTCGATAAGAGAGAAACTTTTGCGAGCCGTTTGGGATTTATATTTCTTTCGGCAGGTTGTGCTATAGGCTTAGGGAACGTTTGGCGATTTCCTTACATAACAGGTAAATATGGCGGAGCGGCGTTCGTATTGATTTATATTTTGTTCCTGTTATTGCTTGTTATGCCGATAATGGTAATGGAGTTCGCAGTCGGAAGGGCTTCACAGCAAAGTATGTCCCGTTCGTTTATAGTTCTTCGTCCAGAGCATAAAGTCTGGTCATTATGGGGTTATATAAGCTGGTTCGGAAATTATGTTCTTATGATGTTCTACACGACTGTTACGGGCTGGATGATTGCTTACACATATTATTCGGCAACAGGAAAATTTGTCGGAGTTGAAGCTGAAGTTATAGGAAAATCTTTCGACAGTCTTCTCGCAAGCCCTCATGAAATGGTATTCTGGATGGCTGTAGCTGTTATTATCGGAGCAGCTATATGTTTCTCAGGACTTCGCAGCGGCGTTGAGAGAATAACGAAATTAATGATGTGCGGATTGTTGGTAATCATGATAGCATTGGCAGTTCGTTCGGTAACTCTTGAAGGAGCTGAAAAAGGACTTGAATTTTATCTCAAACCCGATTTCAATAAATTAGTTTCAGACGGATTAGTTACAACTTTACGTGAAGCATTAAATCAAGCGTTCTTCACATTGAGCATAGGAATAGGTTCGATGGCGATTTTCGGAAGCTATATCAGCAAAGATAGATCGCTTTTCGGAGAGAGCTTAATGGTAACAGGGCTTGATACTTTTGTAGCGTTGACGGCAGGATTAATAATTTTCCCGGCATGTTTTGCATACGGAATAAACCCGGGAGGCGGGCCCGGATTAATTTTCGTAACACTTCCGAACATGTTTAACCATATGCCTAACGGACAAATTTGGGGAGCGTTATTTTTCCTGTTCATGAGTTTTGCGGCTCTTTCAACAGTTGTAGCGGTCTTTGAAAATATTGTTGCATGTTTTATGGACAGTTTCGGCTGGTCGAGAAAGAAATCTGCAATCTTCATGGGCATTACGATTTTCATTCTCTCAATTCCATGTGCATTAGGCTTTAATGTTTGGTCAAATATTCAGCCTCTCGGAGCAGGTACAGGAGTTCTTGACCTTGAGGATTTCATCGTGAGCAATAATTTATTGCCGATCGGAGCGCTTGTATATTTGTTATTCTGTGTAACACGTTACGGTTGGGGCTGGGATAAATTTGTTGCTGAGGCCGATTTAGGAAAGGGATTAAAATTCCCTAAGGCATTCAGATTTTACTTCACGTACATAGTGCCGTTGGTAATTGTGGCAATTTTGGTTGTCGGATATTATCAGATATTCGCGAAATAAATTTGCTTGTTATGTTATAATGGCAAAAAATTTTATAAGGAGGTAAAAATAGATGACTAAATATGTTTGCACAGTTTGCGGTTATGTTTATGACCCTGAAGTCGGCGATCCTGATAACGGAATAGCTCCCGGAACAGCATGGGAAGATGTGCCGGAAGATTGGGTTTGCCCGTTATGTGCTGTTGGTAAAGATTTGTTTGAGGCTCAATAAAAATTAAGCCGTAATAATAGAGTTAAAGTTCCCTAAATTTAATTTAGGGTTTAAGGTAAAAAGAAGAGCATATTTCGAGAAAGGAGTATGCTCTTTAATTATTGTCATACGATATATTTTTTCAACATCGGAATATGATTTAACACTCCTGAGACAGCAAATGAAATCACAAACACTATCACTGAAATTACAGGCACGGAAAAAATTGGATTGAATGAAAGTGTGTTAAGTCCGTATAATTCTATAACTCGTATCACTGCAGCGTGTACAAGGTATGCTCCGAAGCTGTATTTTGATAAAGCTAAAATAAT
>CALBPU010000190.1 GCA_937899395.1 uncultured Fretibacterium sp. | reverse complement strand
GTCTTGGAAGATTTAAGAAAAAACGTCAGAAGCAGAAAAACGAGGCTTTCTTCTTAGTAATATTGCTCGATGTAGCTGTAAGCCTTGTCAAAGACTTCTTTATCTCTGATTTGATATTTAATCCATATTACGCTTCGCAAGGTTTTTTTGATTTCTTATCTTCCTGCTGTCGTATTTTCCCAGCCGTTAAAACGGACTATTTTTACGATGTTATCTATGTCGTTGACTAATCGCTCTACTATAATGGGCGTTTTAGGATTTTTAACTCCGTTAAAGAGTTCAGTTAAAGTGGCTTTCCCTTTGTCGATTTTTTCAGTCGGGATTATTTTTCTTTCGGCTTCGGCTGCCTCGCGTGCAAGCTCTAACAGCTGCTTCAAAAATTCGATACTTGTGATTAGTCCTTGCTCGTGTTTTTCTTTCAGTTTTTCGACTTTTTCTCCGAGTTGCCGAAATTTCGGGTCATTACTGTATTTTCTTATTTTTGCTATTAAATCTATTTCGATTTTTTTAGCTGTTTTTTTAACGTCCGTCTGCTTATTAATGAAGTTATCAATGAATTCAGCATTCAGAGTAAGAATATCATCATATCATCATCTGAATGAATTTCTCCAATTTCGATATTATTATGAATCAGTTCCATAGTTTTTGCGCCGAGTGTCGCCCATATCAAAGCTCCATGTCCGTCAGCTGTCCTAATAGAGTCATAAACTTGACTGAGCCATATATAATCCGTTTTGAAAGGAACGAGAAATAAGTCCGGCGATATGGAATTCCAAGCACGATTAAGCACTCTGTAATCTGCTCCGAATTTGTCTTTTTCATTATCTGTTGGCAGGCATTCTTGAGCTGCTGAATGTCCTTCCCAGCCTTTTATGGTTCGGTCAACACCCATAAAATAATTTAGGTACTTATTTAGCAATGATGGAATTTGAGCTTTTACTTCGTTTATGTTCGTTATTATTCCTTTCATACTTATTTCATCGAATTGAAGTGCTCGGGCTACATTATCAAAAATGCCGATGTAGTCAACGATGAGCCCATGTGTTTTGTTGTCGTTGTATGTTCTATTAGTTCGGCATATAGCTTGTAAAAGATTATGATCTTTCATTGGCTTATCGAGATACATGACTTGAAGTATAGGTGCATCGAAGCCTGTCAGCAGTTTTGACGTTACGATTATCAATTTTAGCGGATTTGTTGAATCTCTGAATGAATCGAGAATTTTTCCTTCTTCTTCTTTATCCCGCCGATATTTTTTACAACGGTCTGCTTTATCGTTATTCGTGTCCATGACTATTGTTGAGATTTCTGAGCTGAGAATTTTGTCTAATTCTTCTTTATAGGCAAGACAACATTCTCTGTTGTAAACTACGATTTGTCCTTTATAACCGTTGGGTTCAATTTTTTCTTTATAGTGTTGTGCTATATGCTCGCATACTTTTCTGATACGGTTTTTGTCATACATAATTGCTTTCATTGTAACCCGTTTTGACAGTTCAGAGCGGTCTTCCTGTGATAAATTTTCTGTCATTGTTGCAAATTCTTCGTCTATTTGCTCACGATTAACGTGGAGTTCTGTAGGGACGGTTTCAAATTTTAGCGGTAGAATTGCTCCATCTCGAATAGAATCGGAAAAGGAATATTTGCTGAGGTATCCGCTTTTGTCCTCAATAGCTCCGAAAGTTTTGAAGGTGTTTTTATCGGTACGGTTTATAGGTGTTCCAGTTAGGCCTAAGAAAAACGCATTGGGAAGAGCAAGACGCATTTTTTCTCCTAAATTCCCCTCTTGAGTTCTGTGTGCTTCGTCAACCATGACGATAATATTATTTCTAAGGTTCAAAGTCTCTTCAACGTCGCCGAATCTGAAAATTGTTGTAATGGCGATTTTTCGAGTATCTTGTTGAAAGAAATGTATTAACTCTTCTTTTGTTGATAAACTTACGAGATTAGGAATATCTGAAACGTTGAATGTTGCGTTAATCTGTGTTTCCAAGTCAATACGGTCATCAACTACAACTATGGTCGGATTTTTCAATTCTGGCATCATTCTTAATTTTTGAGCGGCAAAAACCATAAGAAGAGATTTTCCTGAGCCTTGAAAATGCCAAATTAAACCTTGTTTCGGATAACCTGTAAGCACTCGCTGAATAATTAAATTTGCTCCTTCGTACTGTTGATAACGGCAGATTGTTTTATATTTTCTATATTTTAAGTCCGTTGTAAATAGCGTAAAAAATTGCATGATGTCCAAAATTTTTTCGGGCTTTAGCATGTCTGTTAAACTGATTTTTACGTCTGCAAGAGTTCCTTCGCTCTTGTGTTGAGGAGTGTGCCACGTTCCCCAATGGTTAATTGGCATACCTACTGCACCGTAACGGTAACATTTTCCTTCAGTGGCAAAATTTAATACGTTTGGCACGAATATGGCTGGAATGCTCTGTTCATAGTCTGCGATGTCCTGAGCTGCGTCCATCCACGATATAGCTTCGCGGACAGGCGTTTTTAATTCTCCTATTACGACGGGAAAGCCGTTAATAAGTAATACAATGTCAAGCCTTTTGTCGTTTCCATTTTGAGAATATGTCCATTGATTTGTAACGATATACTCATTCAGTTCGAAATTTTCTGCCGTCATCGTTCCGAAAAAACGAATTGGAGTCATGCGTCCGTCTTTGCCGAAAGGATAAGAGTTTTCTTCAAAAAGAATTTTTTTGAAACGTTCGTTTTGAATTATTAAATTGTGTGGCTGAACTGATAAAATCAGCGTCCGCAGCTTATAAATAACCTCGTCTGCTCTCGATGGTTTTTCGGCTATTTCAGGGTTAAGACGTATTAGAGCTTCTTTGACTATAGGCTCGACCATAACATTGGAGGTCTGTCGCGGTAAATTTTTTGCAGGAACGTATTTCCAGCCATTGTCCTTTAAGGCAGAAATTGTCATTTGTTCAATCGTATTATTTTCGTTAAACATTTCTTTCACGCTCCAAGATACTTAACATTTCACGCGGGGTTACGATATACGGTCTTACAGGGAAGTGTCTGATGTTTCCAGTAACGAGATAAGAGTTTTCATCTTTCCGGGCTTCCATAGTTACGGCATAAAAGATTATATCTTTATCATCAGGCAATTCTTCATCAATCCAAGCTGGAACCCAAAACACGCCTCGTTCTTTCAGCCGTTTTAATAACGCTTGAATGTCCTCTTCCAAGAACGGAAATTTTTTACGGCGGAGAACTTCCTCGTATTCTTCTAAGATTTTTTCATGCAAAACGGGCGTGAGATTTCCGCTGATTGCTTCCTTTACGACAACGCCCGGAACAGAAGTCCAGTTGAGCAGAGCGGAAACTAGCACGTTTGTATCGAGAACCGCGAACAATTTGAAATTATTCATCACGTTCTCCGTGTCTTACAGCATCTATTTCGGCGTTAATTTCGTCCAGCGTCATATCGGCAATTCCGGCTTCTTCAGCCATACGGCTCATTTTTATCATTGCCATGACACCTTCATTAGTATGTTCTTCTCTTTTATCAGGCAATCTCATAGAGAACGGTATTCCTCGAGCTTGAACGGAGCGTTTCAAAAAAAGTTGAACCGCCGATTGAAGGTCAAGTCCGATACTCGAAAAAATGTCAGTTGCCTTCTGTGCTAAGTTTTTGTCAATTTGAATTTGACATAACGCATTCATCGTTATATAATACTCCTTTAACTTATTTTATTATCTTTTTTTCAAGAAAATGAGCGTAGTGGTGGATCAACATATAAAATTCTTCCGTCGTTCAGTGGTGGTGTTGCTGTTATATGTATTGATACTACAACTTTGTCTTTGTTGTCTGTGTAAATTTTCTCAGCCAAGTTAGATATATATTCTTTGTCATATGTTTTATTTAGGATGGAATAGAGTTCTTCCCCAGCTTTCGTTAATGTATAAACTCCAAGTGAGAAATTATAAGGTATATTATTTTTTCCAGTTATTCTAATTAAACTATCATTACTGGATAATAGTATGCGATCATTATCTGTAATTTTGAAATCAAAAGATAATAAACTATTAGAACTAATTAAGCCGCATTCGCTGAGTCTTAAAATCATTTCGTAGTTAATGCCATTTTTTTCTAAAATATCTTTATTATTAGTTATGAATAATTTATTTGCAAACTTCATCAAGATTGGTATTATTTTCTGAAATATTTCGGCTTCATCTTTTGAAACATTCCTAATTGTTTCCAGAGTTCTTAATGAAAATTTTCCGGGCTGAGTAATTTCACCAGCGAGAATTTTGCTCCAAATAAGTTGCATTTCTTCGGAACTTACATCTTCTACAATATTAAAAAATCGCGTGCGCCAGTCTTCATCTATTGGCTTTTCTGGAATTTTTTCAGATTGTTGCACCTCATTCATAGCAAGTACAAGTACTTTCTCGCGATTACTTTCTTTTTTTATAGACTCTGCTAACATTCTATTTTTAGCGCGGTTTACGAGTTCCTCATATGTACATTCTGAAAGATTAAGTTTTCCGTCTTTGAAAGTAATATTCCATCCAGGATATTTTTCAGCTGTTTCTATTCTGCGTTCAATTTCATAGGCATCAGCGTCTGCTTGCTTTTTGGTTTGTTCGGGATTGGAAAACCATTTATAAAGCCACGCAAATTTTCCTGCCGTTTTTGCTACTTCTGTAACTGCTACTGCTGCATTAGTTCCCAAAATAAATTCCTCCATTCTTTTTAATTATTATCCTAATTTCTCCGCGATAATCTTTTTCATCATCGCTTTTGCTACTGTTATCGTCAGTTCAAGTTCTAATTTTGATTTATCACTCTGACGAACAAAATTAGCAAACTGCTTTTGTAATTCATATGGTGGCAATGAAATTTTATATTCGCTTAGATATTCTATTGGCACTCGTCGTTGTCCTCCAGTCCCAGTCATAATTTTTGCAGCATCTAAACGGAATTTATTAAACATTGTTATTATATATAGCCAGTAAGAATCGCTTTTTTCCTTTATAGGGCGTAGTACATGAAATTCTGTAGAGCCGAAGCCAATACCATTTTTCAATCCAACAGCAACTCCACCCTTACCGTTTTCCATGCAGGGAGTAATTTTAGCAAATAAAACATCATTTTCTGCAAAGTATGTATAACCGTTACATATTTCATGATAAGGACGACTTATTGAAACATCTATTATACCGTTTACACTAACAGACGGTATTGCTACAAATGAGTAAGAACAGTTAGGAAATATATCTTTCGGTTTTTTGGGATTAAGTTCACAACATTCACTTAATTTAGTTAAACCCCAATCGTGAATATCCTCACCAGGCTCTCCGAACATCTCTACAAATTTTGCTTTAACAAGTTCGTCCGTAAGTGCTGTCAGCTTCTTATACGCTTCAAGCATATCATTGACAGACCATAAAATTTTTGATATATTTTTTTGATCTTCATTCGATGGAAGATTAAATTCATATTCTTTCAAATATTCCCATTTAACGCGAGGAGAAAGCGAACCTGCCGACTTACCGACAGCAAAATCAAAGAAAGCGTCATTCTGAATTACAAACGGCAAAATTTCGGGAAGAATATAATCAGGTTTTGCCTCGATAACCGTAATATCTCCTGAGCAGATACCGTCAAAGGGAGCAAGTGCCGCTTTTTTCAGATAGGCTCTCCGACGTCCAAAAAGAACATCGCCCTTATGAAAAATTTTTGTAAACGTATTTTCGCCAGATTCGTCCCACGCTGTTAACGTAATTTCTTCCGGCGTTAGATGTTCAAGAGCTACAACAGGATAGCGACTCTTATCCCCTTTACAATGTTCATGGCGTTCTACGGCGACATCACCAAGTGTTATTCTACTCATTTAATTTCACCTGCTTTCTAAAATGGTATTAAAATTCTCGTATTCTGACCTCATTTTATCAGAAGCAGACAACCAATCCTCATAAAATTGCAAAATAGAATTCACTTTCTTATCTTCAACATTTGTAACATTCTTAACATAAAGCGGAATACTCAACAAAAAATCATTTTTAGCTATTTCATCAATCGTAACAATTTTAGAAAAGCCGTCTTCATTTTTGTATTTTTGATAGGCCAACGCGATTTTCTGAATATGACTATCTTCTAAATAGCTCTGAGCATTTCGGCGTTCTGTCTCGTTTACGGCATTAATGAAAAGAATACGTCCGCGCCGTTCAGAATTTTTATTCGTTCGGCAAATCATAATACAGGATTCCATAGGCGAATTATAAAACAAATTTGGAGCAAGACCTATTAAATGTTTTATTATATCACTCTGAATAAGTTTTTGTCTAATTGTTTTTTCTTCATTTCTGAACAAAACCCCATGCGGCAACAGGATTGCACAGCGTCCCGTGTCAAGTTTAAGACTGGCGATAATATGCTGAATAAAAGCATAATCGGCTCGACCCTGCGGAGGAACTCCCAAAAAGTTACGGCCATATTTATCGCTTTCAAAAGCGGCTCGATTCCATTGACTTATAGAGTACGGAGGATTAGCAAGAACAAGGTCAAATTTTCGGAGCTGCCCGTTCTCAATGAAAGCAGGAGCTGAAAGAGTATCATCGTTCACAGAAAAATCCTTAATACCGTGAAGAAATAGATTCATTCTTCCGATAGCTGAAGTTAAAGAGTTTATCTCTTGTCCGTAAACGGCGACATTTCGCCACTCTTTGTTCTGACTTTTCAAGTAAGCAATGGCAGAAATTAACATTCAGGCACTACCGCAAGTCGGATCATAAATTGACTCTCCTGAATCCGGCTTCAAAATTTCAGTCATAAGGCGAACAACAGTTCGATTCGTATAAAACTCTTGAGCTGTGTGTCCGCTGTCATCGGCAAATTTTTTAATAAGATACTCATAACCTTGTCCAAGCTCGTCTTCAGGACAGTTAGCAAGTGATAGAGTTTTTGAGCTAAAATGTTCCAAAAGGTCTTTGAGTAGTCTATCTGGAAGACGTTTTTTATTTGTCCATGCACCATCGCCGAAAATCCCCTGCAATTTTTCAGAATTTACCTTTTCAATTTCTCGAAAAGCATTAACGATAGCAACTCCGACATTTTCGGATACAACGCGAACATCATTCCAGTGATAACCTTTAGGCACTACGAAAGTATGAATTTCATGTTCGTCAAATTCCTTAGCGTCATCTCCGTATTCTTGAATAGCGAGAGAAATTTCCTCATCATAAACATCACAAATTCTCTTAAAGAAAAGTAAAGGAAAAAATATACTGCTTATAAGCTCCAGCGTCAATATGAGTTCGTAAAAGCACAGCAGAATCCCAAAGATAAGACTGCAACTCCTCAAGAGAAACTATTTTACTCATTAATATATCCTCCCTCGCGAAATAAACTTTTCATTCTCTCTTCAGCTACAAGAACAGCATTATAAGCATCAAAGTACTGATGACAGACTTCTACATATGGAACAATCTCAATCTCTTTTTTTTCAATGTAACTATTTACAGATAAAGTATAATCCTTGTCGCGTATACCAGAAATGGAAACAATTTTACAAAGTTCCATCTCATCTTGATAAGCCGTATAAAGAAAAAATACCTTTTTAATATCTTCTTCGGACATAATATTTCGCGCCCGTTGCGGGGTATAAATTTTTGAAGCGTCAATCAGACAAACTCGCCCTTTATGAGATTTTTCCTTTGCATTATTCAGAAAGAGAATACAAGCTGAAACACCCGTAGAATAAAAAACACCTTTGGCAAGCGTTATGACACACTCTAATTTATCTGACTCAATCAGCTGACGACGTATATCACCCTCCTTATCTCCACGAAAAAGGACACCTTGCGGAAGAACAACAGCACAACGTCCCGTATCAGGATTCATAGACTTGATCATATGCTGAAGCCATGCAAAATCACCTTTAGAATCTGTCGGACATCCCCAAATATTACGTCCATAAATATCGCTACTAAACTGTTCTGCACCCCAATTTTCCAACGAAAATGGCGGATTAGCTACAACACAATCAAAAGTCTTTAATGAACTATTTTCAATGTAAGCAGGATAACGCAACGTATCTCCCTGAGCTATATAAAAATCCCTCGCTCCATGAAGAAAGAGATTCATCCTTGCAATAGCTGAAGTCGCTAAATTATTTTCTTGACCGTAGATTTTTCCATATGTAGATTTTTCATTATTTATATAATTAATAGCACCGATGAGCATTCCTCCTGTACCACAGGCTGGATCATAGACGCTCTCTCCAGCTTTCGGAGCAAGAAGCATTATAATAAGTTTCACGATTGAACGAGGCGTATAAAATTCACCTGCACTTTTTTTAGAAAGGTCTGCAAATTTTTTAATAAGAAATTCATAGCTGTCTCCCATAACATCAGCAGAATAATTTTTATTGCCGACTTTAAGTTTAGACATATGCTCAATCAAATTTTTAAGACGCTCATCAAATTTACTTTTATCAGTCCAGTTAGCGTCATCAAAACTACTAAACACTCCATTCAAAGTATCGGGATTAGCTCTTTCGATCCCCATCATGGCATCTACAATAGCCTTTCCAACATTGACACTTTTCTCGCGCACGTCATTCCAATGACAACCATCTGGAACTATAAAACGATGATTTTCAGGAAAAACAGCATATTCCTTATCTCCATCTGATTCTTCCAACGCTGTCTGTATTTCTTCATCATAAACATCCGATACGCGCTTAAAAAATAAAAGCGGAGTTACATAACTTTTATATTCATCTTGATTAATAGGACCGCGAAGAATATTACAAGCCTCAAAAAGATGAGAAAATAGCTACTGATTTGTAGTTACTTGTTCAAGAAATGAGATATTTCTATCTTTCCCCTTTGATTTAGACAATCCCTTTAACACCTCTATAATTTTTTCGTATAATCATAATATTGAACTTTTTCAGACTTAACCATCGCTTTCTAAATTTAATCGCTATAAAAAATCTTCAAAAAATAGTTTTAGATTCATACCTAAACCTTCGGCAATCCAACATATTGTATCTGATTTCCCTCACCTGATTCATATCTGATAATATCTACTTGAGTAACGCCTGTTACTTCAGAAAGCTGTTTTTGAGAAAAATGTCTTTTTTTTCTGCCAACAAGCATAGCTTTCGCCAACTGAAATTTAAGTTCTTGAATTTCATCACCACTCATAAAATTAATGGCTTCTAATTTATCGTTTATAGTTATCCTCATAAAATATCACTGTTACCTATCTAACACATCTAATAATATAAACGTATGTTTTTCATCTCCAGACATTTTGTCAAAACTTATCGTTGTTTCAACTTTTACGCTTGTTATACTTGGAACTACAAAACTTCTATTTGCTAATTCAGGAGAAACTTTGCCGATAATCTTTCCTCTTTTAGCAGCTTCAAGAAAAATAAAATTAAATTGATTTGTATCAATATCAATCCCCATAAGTTCACCATCATATATTTCTTCTTTTTTAACTTCTTTACTCTGTTATTGTAGTTCACTTTCATAATCAAGATATTCACCTGAATACGGGAGCATATCATCCGTAAGCTGATTAGGTGTAAGAAATTCTAAATCATTATTATAAAGACGATATAAATATCCATTTTCAGGATTTATAAATGGTAAACGTATCTCCATATTATTACTTTCGAGAAGTTCTAATCTATACTTAGAAACCTCCACAGCAAGCCACTGTTCATCATCAGAAGGTAATCGAAGTATAAAATATAAACCGCCTGTCGCAGAATAACAAGAAAACATCAAGGGTTCATCATAAAAACCATAAATATTTTTATATTTTAATTCTCCAATACCCTTAATAGTATTAAATACATCATCCATATTAATCACCAGTTAAAATATCAAATTCAAAAAAACTATTTGGCTTTACACCATCACACACCCACCATGTTACGTGAGCAGGACTAATTTTTCCCTGAGTAACTTTCCAAGAACCTCTATCAAAATTAGTTACACCTTGCGCTATCGACTTATATTTTCTCAAATACGAAAACTTTCTATATGCAAGCAAACAATCATCTCTACTCTGCAAAACAGAAAGGCCATAAGCATTAATTTTTCCTTTATATTTCTCAGGAAATTTCTGATAGTAAGAGATAAAATTAACTATTTCAGTAACAATTCCCTCACAAAAACGAAAAAGTTTCTTCTCGTCTGTATTAGCATCGTCAGGCGGACAATCCTGTGGAAAATAGTCAGGATAATGCTGACTCAACACATTATTCATTTAATCTATTACTCAACCTCTACAAAATACGTTTTAACGTATATTAACCTACAAGAAAAAATCTGTTAAACCTCAAACATTTACAAATGCAGAACACGACTATTACTTTCAGGAAATTTGACTTTCACTTTCTGATGTTCATCAACATACGAAATTTTTAACATTTCTCCAACTTTCGGAGAATTATCAAATTTATCTAACCTATGAACAAAAAGACTGCGCTGACCTACTAACTGAACACAATAACCTCGCGCCCGATCCACGTGAACAATCTGCCCTTTATAATCCTGATTATCTTTTCTCGGATTTACATATATCAACGGATTTTCAACAAGATTTAATTTCTCAATTTCATCAATAGTTACTGGCCTATAAGAAAAAAATTTTTCTCACCGTTCTTCTCTTTGGCGTTCAACTTCAGCTGCTAAATCTGGATTCGCTATTTTTTAGCCGTGCTTCACAGCAACTGAAACACACAGGGGGATATATTCATCCGAGCCATTTATTTGAGTTGCTCCCCATTTCGCATTGACAAGCTGTAACGCTGATAAAACTGATTCTTCTGTCAAATTTTTTTTATTCAAGACTATTCTCTTACCCATATCCGAAAAATCAGCCGTAAATTTTCCTGCTCGGCAATATAAAACGCTACCACCCGATCCTCGTCTCGGAAAATAATCCCGCAAATCAAATTCTTTCGTAAGTCCCACAGAAAATATACCGCTATTCAGATAAAAAACTCAAAAATCACAGCAAAGTACACATTACTTTCATAAAAAATCAAACACTTTTTAATTTTGGAGCTACCATTTGATTGAAATAATTAAGTATGCTAAAAATGAGGTAAAAAGACTCAAAAAACTATACGTATTTTTTCAGTTTTTTCGTCCCCTAAAGGCACAAACAAATCATATTGAGCATAATATAAAAATTCACAGTGATAATTCGATATTCCATAACGATTTTTCAAACAAACTAATTCAATTTTTCGAGGATTTTCATTTTTAGCCTGACGCACAATTTCGCGCTTCTGTTTTAACTTTTTATCACCATCAAAAATTTCGCTGTTCATAACTTCAAGTTGCAAGCCCCAAATTACATCCGCCGTATATTCAATCCCTCCACTCTCTTTGAAACTTTCAAAATCCACAGGTGTCAAATAATTTGCACGGTTCAAAGACGAAATCAAAATCACAACTAAATCATTATCAACTTGCAATTTTTTGAAAGCACGTACATGAACGTCAACAGCGTCCTTTGCAGTCTGACGAATATCAATAGGCCTAACTATTTGCAAATAATCCACAATAACAACAGGTTGTATTCCAGTTTTAGAAATATAATCTCGAACAGTATCAGTTATAGTCACTACCGTAGTATCAAATCCACACTCAATTATGGCTTCTGTACCTGCTATACTGCGATAATTTTCTATTGCCCGTTCGACAGAATCAGATAAATAACCCTCACGAATTTTTATAGCACTAACAGCCGTTTCTAAATTTTCGCGTGCTGTCATTCGGGAAATCCCCTTGCTCACTAATTCAAATTCAGACTGCTCAAGAGAAAAATATAAAACATGGTCTCCGGCTTCAGCTAACTGATCTGCAAGCTGTCCTATAAAAGTCGTCTTTCCTAAACTTGAAACTGCTCCTAAGACATAAAGTCCGGGATAAAGGCTAATTTTTTCGTCTAAATTACTAAAACCTGTCTTACGATACTTATAGCCACTAAATCTATCTACATCACCCTTAAATTTTTGCTCTAAGTACTCCCCGACAAACCTCAAAGACGGCATTTCTGCCTCAACTTTTGAATATAAGTTTTGAGTATCGATAAACCTCGATGAAATGGCTTCTGCAATTTGTGAATCTGAATACGAATACACAGGTATATAAGGCGTTACGCTTCTCAAGGCTACTCCTAACGTCATAGCTCCATAAGTCTGCGCTCCGTGTCTTTCGTCCCATTTCGGACGCATTAATCCCGACTGCCGAAACATTCTGTCCATTCGAGCCTCATCGCAGTTCGTCCAGTAAGCTAAATGGCTACATAAGGCTAAATCAGCACGGCTATGGTCATCAGCGTAACTTGAGAGATTTCCCTGATACAGATCAAATATTTCACGTCCATGCTGGGAGCTAAAAATTCTCTGCCATAATTCGCTATCCGTAAGCCCGTCAAAAAATTTCTCGCTAGACATGCGTAAATGGGGCGTATTTAAATTTTTAACACCATCAACGTGAAAATACCTTTCGTAAATTTTTCGAGCCTCCTGCGTTCGATTTTCGACCGCTTTAGCTTCACCTCCCCCAAAAACGTCTCCCGTAACAGTGAAAAAACGCCCGCTATCGTACATTTCAAGGCCGATTTCATCATTCCGGCGACGTGTACCGAACTCCAAAAGACTCACGGAGAGCTTACACAGGACATGAAGTCCTTTCCCTGATGGCGAATATTCCGTGTACGAGTTCATCAGGTTTACGATTTCCGAAGCAAAAGGCTTCAGCCTCCCGTCTTCAAGCACCACGTTATCAAGATCGATCCCGCAGTAGCCGTTCCCGAACTCGAAACCGACTCCGCCAGATTGGCTGGCAATTAACCCCTGACGTACAGCAAAATTCATAGCCTCGTCGTAACTCCCCCACGTTGAAGGGTCATTAGCCTTTGCCCCATTACCTGTGTGCGGATCGATCGGTCGTTTGTCCGCTTTGCCTTTTTTTTCGTTCCAGATAAGCCTATACGCGACCCATTGCCTTAAAGATTTCAATTCGTCCAGTTGTTTGGGAAAACTCATAACACACTTAGCTCCTTTCAAAATTTTGAGAACAATACCACATTGCAACTGTGGATTCATTATCTTTTGGACAGGCAGAACGGGAGAAGGAAATGAATGAACTGAAACCATGCCCGTTCTGTGGCGGAACTGTCTTCTATGAGGGATGGAAGTTCATCAACGGATTTTATTTTCGATGTAACGGCTGTGACGGAACGATTTATCTTAGACCTCCGGAAAACGTTTTCGAACAAAAAACGCTTGAACAGATTACAAAGTTGGCTGTAGAGAAATGGAACCGGAGGTCTTATGAGTGAACTGTTGCCGTGTCCGTTTTGTGGAGGTCAACCCCTATCGTGGAGCAAAGATGAACAACGAACTTGAAAATCTGGAAAGACGGTTAATTAACCTGCAAAAGACTGCTGACAGTATTTTGGGATTGGTCTGGCATATCAGAGAAGTCACGCGGGAAATACCAGTACCTCCCACGGGGGGAGAAGATTCAGAATGCCCTATCTGCATGTGTGTTGTGGACGGAACAGACAAGAAAGAAGGACGTTGCCAGAACTGTGACCAACGCTTGAGATGGAGTGAGTGATGGGAAAGCAATTCGATTCAAAATATGTTGTCGCCGAAGCCGCTGAGTTCTTTAAAAGATATATCCATAAAGATAATGACTGGATTTTCAACTTTTCAATGGAGTTTGGAATTTTCCTGATACTTCGAAACCTCATCGATATAAAAAAGGGAGAACGTCAAAGAACCTTATTGATGGTTATGGAACGGATAAATGAGATGGTTGAAAAATACGAGACTGAAAATGAAAAAGGATAAACCGTTTACAGAAAAAGGGGCGTTTGCCGGGATAGACTACGGAATCCACTATTTCTCGGAAGATGAATATATGACAAAAAGCCTGACGGCTGAACTGAAATATTTAGACAGAAAATTTCGCATTGACATATATCCGTCAGATGTCAGAAAAACCCGCAAATTCATCAAGGCTTTGAAAAAGGGACTGAGGAGACTGGAGAGATGAACGTCGAGACCTGCAACATCACCCAGGCGATGCAGATCCTTGGATGCAGCAGAAACCACATCAAGAAGCTCATCCGGGAACGGCGGCTGTACGGCCGCATCGTCGGCAGAGGATATAGATTCATCAAAGAAGACTTGCTCAACTTCATCAGGACAGGCGATACTGTAGCGGCAGGTAGTCGCTGTAGTGAAAGCAGTACGGAGGAAAACACACTATGGCACTATACAAAAGGAACGACATCTGGTGGTGTTCGTTCACAACGCAGAGTGGAGAGCGAATTAGATGCTCTACTGGCACTGCGGACAAGAAGTCCGCGCAGCAGTTCTTTGATAAACTGAAACACGAATCGTGGCAGACGACAGTCCTCAAGAAAAAGGAACGGCACACCTGGGATGAAGCCTGCCTTCTCTGGCTGAAAGAGAAGGCATACAAGAAATCCATCGAGAGCGACAAAAGCTGCATCCGCGTCCTTCGCCCGTACCTGGGCAAAACCTACCTCGATGAAATGACGCACGGGAAAATCTCCCGCGTCATCGAATCAATCAAGGCAAGGACATCAGCCGCAACAGCCAACCGGTACATCGCCCTGATAAATTCAGTCCTGAACCGTGCTGTTGAAATCTGGGAATGGCTAGACAGGAAACCCGCCATCACCAGATACAAACAGCCACACAAGCGGGTGCGTTACCTGACAGCGCCTGAGATCAGGCGGCTGCATGATGAACTGCCCGCCCATCTCAAGGATCCGTTCATGTTCTCCATAATGACCGGGCTGAGACGCAGCAACGTCACAAACCTGAGATGGCGGCAGATAGACTTCGAACGCAACGTCATTATAATCGATGGTTCTGAAATGAAGGCAGGACAGACCCACGTCGTCCCCGTCACCGAATCCATCAGGCAGCTTCTGTCCAGGAACTTCGGCAAGCACCCGACATATGTATTCACAAACATCAAAGGCGGGAAGCTCGGCCAGTTCTTCCAGCACTGGAAGGCGGCGCTTGAACGTGCAGGCATAGAAGACTACCACTGGCATGACAACAGGCACACCTGGGCAAGCGTCCTGATACAGCACGGTGTCCCGATAAACGAGCTACAGGAAATGGGAGGATGGCACTCCACTGCGATGGTCCAGCGGTATGCCCACCTGTCCCCTTACAAGCTCGCGGACAACGCGAAGATCGTGGACAGATTCATGGAGCCTG
>CALBPU010000189.1 GCA_937899395.1 uncultured Fretibacterium sp. | reverse complement strand
TTTTGGCTGGGGAACAGGGATTCGAACCCCGATTACATGATCCAGAGTCACGCGTGCTGCCGTTGCACCATTCCCCAAAAATCTGTAAATTGTATCGCTTTTCCTAAAGCACTGTGAAATTCTATCAGAAAAAACGAAAAAGTCAAATTTCTTTCTGCATTATTACAAAAAATACATTCGGATCAAATGTCGTCCTTACTGCAAAAATTTCTGAAACTTCCCAGCCTTCAGCTCCGTATTTATTCAAGAGTTCCTCAACTTGAGCTGTCCTTGTTGCTGCATCTTTGCTTTTTTGTAATGATGTCAAAGAACCTAAAGGCACGATTTTATATTCGTATTTGCCCTTAGCATATGCTCCGAACGAAAACATTAACACTAAAATTAATGCCAACAAAAATTTTTTCATCGTTAAAACCGCCTTAATCATTTTTAGCGTCAAGAATTACTCCGACACCTACTGCAACCTTGTAAACAATATCAACAACATCTTTTACGGATTCAATGCTTTGACGGTCAATATATTTTACAGGTACAACAATCGTGTCGCCAGGTTCAACTTTTGCCGAAAATCCGCTCGGGGCTTTCCATGCCTTTGATGTCAAAGCAGCCGTGCTTCTCGTTAATCTTATCGTCGTTCCGTCAGCTTTTAACAGGTACATCAATCTCTTATGAGCGTTTCTCAATGCTCCTCCCGAAGAATTTACATAGGAATTTATGCTTCGGCTTGGATTGTAAACATGGGTCGATGATGTATAAACCGCTCCCAATACATTAACTACTACAGGGACATCAGGAATAGTGAGAGAATCGCCCGGTTGTAATTCATAATCCCAAACTGTTCCGATTAAATTTTGAGGCGTGTCAATCTTCGTTACAATTCTTCCCATGATGTCAATATTTCTGAGGCTGTCAATTAATTCTCTACGTCTCTGAAATTCTGCGTCGAATAAATCCGCTCCTCCTGTTGATGTCGATGTGCTTGAAGCTCGTGAGCTGGCTGTGTTCTGCATTGCCTGTAACAAATCTCTCTCCATTTGATCCGCCATTCGGTTCAACGATTTCCTTTGTTCTTCGGCAACGCTGCGTCTTGTAAATATTGCTCCTCTCAAGAACGCTTTTCTCGTGAAACCTCCTGCACGCTGTATCAAGTCCGAAATTTTTTCGCCCTGAAACATCGAGTAAGTACCGGGATTTCTAACTTCTCCTACTATTGTTGCAGGGAATTGAGTTTTCCATTCCGGAATCGTCAAAATCGTTATATGGTCATTAAATTCAAGCGTAATATTATGTACGGGATCTCCCTGTAATGCTTGGAATATGTTAATTTGGAAGCGTTCCTGCACAGGGCCTTCAAGTGAAGGAGTTACACGAGTTATTTCGGCCTTGTCTGAAGCAGTACTCAAAAGTCCACCGGCACGTTCGATAAGGTGCGATACTCTGGTTACACCGGGCGTTATAACGTAAACTCCCTGATTAATTACGGGGCCTGTTATTGTTGCGGTCATTGATAAGTTATGAATCGGGAAAAGCCTCAATATATCTCCGTCTTGTAATAACGTATTCTCAAGGCTTGCTAAACTTCCCTCAAATGCTGTAGCATAAACGCTGTCAAAAATTCTGTAATATTGAATCCTTCCTTTGAAGGTTTGAGCGTTAAGACCTCCTGCAATAAACATCAAGTCTTTAACTCTTGTAGAACCGTTAAGCTCATAAACGCCCGGTCTTTGAATTTCGCCAGTAATACCTACAAGGTCTCCTACAGGAGGAACATATATAACGTCTCCGGCCTGTAATCTAACGTCCTGAGTTTTATCGCCCTGCAATAACATTGCGTACATATCAAACACCGCAATAGTTTTTCCGTCTCTCTTAACTTCGATTTTTCGCAAAGTTCCTTTATCGTTAGGGCCGCCTGAAGCTAAAAGGGCATTGAGTAATGTTGAAAATGATGAAATCGTATAAGCTCCGGGTCTGTTGACGTTACCTGTTACATAAACCATTATTGAACTTAATCTGCCCATCGACAAATTCATTTGAAATCCCGTGTAATATTGATTAAGTCTTGAGCTTAAAATTCTTTCGGCCTCTGCAAGCGTATAACCTGCAAGCCTGACTGTTCCTATTCTCGGAATAACGGCCATACCGTCGCGATTAACAGTTATAGGAAAGTTACCTTCTTCAGGTATTCCCCATATTGTTAAAGTCATCTGATCTCTTACAGCGATTCTATAACTTTGAGTTACAGGAACAGATTCTTGAGGAGCATAAGTTGAAGGAGACTGGCGGAAAAATGACATTCCGAAACGAGGAAGCCTTCGCATTAACTCACTCATTGCATTTCCTCTTGAACCTGAGAATATGATGTTGTTGAAAAATGTATCCAATTCTCTAGGATTAGCACGGCCTGAACTTGCGCCACTTTGTATTTGTCCTGTTGCATCTCTTCTGTTTGAAGTTGAAGAAGCGTCGGTTGTAATTCCTGCGTCAACATCAGCTCCCCAACTTGCTCCGCCACTGTCAGCAGGTGTAGCGAAAATATCTCCTCCTGTTGAAGGAGCTCCGCCTGAAATATCAGCTCCACCGCCGCTATCAGCAGGAGCAGCGAAAACATCAGCTAAACCGCCCATAGTTCCTCCTGGTGCAGCAGGAGCAGCAGGTGCCGCCGCATCAGCCGCATATACAGCCGAACACATTGCGAAAAACAAGATTGCTGTCAAAAAAAACTTATTACGCTTAAAAACCAATCAAAATCACCTCAAAATTTAATTTTAGATCCCCTCGCCATGTTATGACAGAGGGGTTTGTTACCTAATGAAATATATATTCCAGGAGGCTTGTTGCAGCCTTAGAATTTTCATTGTCTTCATCTTCATCGAACTTACAATAATCCAACAATAATTTCTCAACGTTCTTTTTCATTGCTACCGGTCTTAACTGATTCATCATCATTTCAGGTGTTCTTATATGACCTCCCTCACGTCCTGCTTCAGCATGCCACCAAGAATGCAGAATTGTATTTTGTTCCCAGATATGCGAGCTTGAATTTCCGAATAATGTACCTAACCATTTTTCAGCTGGAATTTCCATGTGAACCCCTGCTCTGGTGAAGCTCTTATCACGAGTATGAACATCAGTATCAATATACCAAAATCCAAGCGCAGTATCGTCCCAATGTCTGACAACTTCAATTTTATATCCTTTATCCTTGTTTACGTAACGCCCCCACGATAAATTTATATCTAAATCAAAATCAGCTAAGTGATAACCCGCTTGAATCCAATAGGGCATATACCATTCATGTTCAGCCGGCCTGTCTGAAGTCCAGCCCGAATAATATCTGTATGTACCCTCAGTAAGTCCTGCGAATGATTCAGGGTCTCTGTCGTGAAACGCTGAAGCCCTCGCTCCAATCCACCACGAACCGTCTTTGCCGTAATATCTTCCCCAGAAGTTCGTTCCGAACCATTCCTCATCGAACCAACCGCCTTCACCGAAGAACCATAACCTGCCGTCCTTCGTTAATTTATTTGCGTAGGTTAAGCCCGCTTGCTGGAGACGTATTTTATCATTAAGATCCTTTTCCCACCATAAGCCCGTATAATCCTGTGTGTCGATATTGTTAAATATTGGGAAACGAACATCAACTACTGAACCCCAACCGCCATAATAACGCCCTTGATAAACTAAATCAATATCCCAACGATCCATATAATCATCGTCTAACGTTTGGTCAAGTCTTGGCTCATAAACCACCATAGCTTTAACAGTATGTTGAGCTTTATGTTTCAATAAATCTTGAGCGTCAGGGTCTTGAATATCCTGTGAACCAACCCAACCGAAAATCGCCGTATTAAGTGTATCTTCTTTTCTCAAACTTCTTGCTCTTATATCAAATAATAATGAGCCGGGAAAACTTGCTTTAACAATCGGAATACCTGCGTTTTTGTGAATTAAAATTAATTCGTCGGTTTCAGGCATTACGGCAGCAAGAACAACTAACACTCTTGTCATTGCTTCGGCATGAGATGAATAACCGTAATTTTCGTATGATAAATATAATTTATGCGAATGATTTGAGGAGTCGAGTTTAACATCGACATCACGAACTCTGACATATTTTTCGAGACCTGATTGAATTTTCGAGATTAAAATATCTGATTCAATATCTTCCCATTCAGCAACTCTCATATCTCCCGGTGCGCCGTAATTTTTTTTGTGATTTCCAAGAAATGGGCCATTAAGATTTATTTTCTGTGAAATTCCGAACACCCATTCGTTACCTCGTTGATAACTGATTGAACCTTCCATTCCCCAAGGAGCTTTTAATACAATTCCTGCGTTATATTTTTTGTCAGGGAGCATATCTTCATGGCCTTTGAAAACTTTGCTTCCTTTTTCATAACCGTCTTGAGTGTAATCAAGGGGGCTGTATTCTGCCTTAAATGTCAGCCAGTCGAAAATATCCCACTCAATACCGCCGTAAAAACCGTTGAATCTGTCAGTGCCGTAACCTAAACTCAAGGCGAAATTTTTATAACGCCATGTAGCTACACCGTACCAAGCTTTCATTAATTCTGTTCCCATCATATCGACAACTCCGAAAGCTATTGAGGGAATTATCCATTTTTCGGGGTCTTTGCTGTGCCATAACATGACCTTCAAATCTATGGCTTTATCCATGTAATCACGCCTGCGTTTAACCCCTGTCTTAATCGTATTGAATGTCGTAAAGCGTGCGTTAATTTCAAACCAAGGCAGCCAAGCTAAATCCAAGAAATAAAATCCGTAGGGTGTTGCCTTAGTGTAACCAAATCTTCCTACACCGTCATCAGGCATTTCGGCCGTAGGATATTCCCATAAACCTGTTAAGCCCGTATTCATTCCTGTTGAAGCATTTACAGTTTCAACAAATATAAAAATTAAAAGCAGGCTCAATAGAATAATCTTTCGCAAAATAATCGCTCCTCAAAAAATTTTCACCTATTTTACAACAAAACTCAAAAATTTTACCTTGTAGAATATTGTATAATACTTGCGAATTTTTATTTTTTAGGAAGGAATTATTTTTTGATGAAAGTAATATTATCCTGTATACATATAATCATTTCAGTGATGATGATTTTTGCGGTACTCGTTCAACAACGTAAACAAGGCGGATTTTCGGGAGTATTCGGCGGAGGAACTCAGGCCGATTCAGGACAGTGGCAACGTTTCACACCTCTTACGAAAATTACGATAGGTCTTGCAGCGGCGTTTATGGTTACATCGTTCCTCATAGTTTTCTTGAATTAAGATTAAGAAAGGTTACAAAGAATTGTTATGTTAAATTTCCTCAGTGATGTTACAGCCCTGAAAGTAAATTCGGATCGTTTATACAGTGCAACTCATGACGAAATTAAATCAGGTGCAACAACTGACATATATTTTATAAACACTCGTGATGTTCTTTCATCGGTTGGAATGTTAGATACTGAAGTTACAGCCGAAATTTTTACACGAACAACAGGAATGTTTGCAGGTCTTGCGGAAGTTTTGGAACTTTTAAAAGACGCTCCCGTAAAAATTGAAGCACTCCCCGAAGGTGAATATTTTTCGCCTAAAGAAGTTGTTATGAGAATTAAAGGGTCTTACGGAGCATTCGGTTATCATGAGACGAATTTGTTAGGGATTTTGTCGAGTTCATGTGCATGGGCAACGGCTGCTCGTGAATGTGTCGAAGCTGCCGGAGGTAAAGCGGTTTTGTCATTCGGAGCAAGACATTTACACCCTGCTGTAGCTCCTGTAATGGAAGCAATAGCCGTGAAATTCGGAGGTTGTGCCGGAGCAAGCTGTATATTAGGCGCAAAATTATTAGGACGTGAACCTGCCGGAACAATTCCTCATGCTGCGGTTTTAATCATGGGTGATACAGTGAAACTTGCTCAGGCTTATGACGCTGCATTGCCTCCTGAAGTCGGAAGAACATTTTTGGTTGATACTTTCAAAGATGAATGTGAAGAGGCATTGAGACTTGCTGAAGCTATGAAGGACAGGTTAGGAGCAGTTAGGCTTGATACTCCGGGAGAACGCGGAGGAGTTACGGTTGAACTTGTAAAAGAGATGCGTTACAGGTTAGACAAAGCGGGCTTTAACAAAGTTAAAATTGTCGTATCGGGCGGATTAAATCCGACTCGAATAAAAGAACTTTCAGCGGCCGGAGCAGATATATTCGGAGTAGGAAGTTATATAGCTCACGCAGTTCCGATGGATATGACAATGGATTTGAAGGAAGTAAACGGAAAACCCGTAGCAAAACGAGGCAGGCTTCCCGGAATACTTGAAAATAAACGCCTCATTAAGGTAAAATAATTATTTGTGCGGACATGCCCCCGTTCGCAGTAAATATATTTAGAATGAAAAATTTTAAGCGAAAGGAAATTTTTAATCATGACGGGCAGCAGCTCATATTTGGCAAAACCCGGCCAAGTTGAAAGAAAATGGTACGTTATTGATGCCACAGACAGATCGATCGGTCGTCTTGCGGCAGTCATTTCAAGAATTTTAACGGGTAAAAATAAACCCACTTATACACCTCATGTTGATACAGGTGATTATGTAATCGTAATCAACGCTGAAAAAGTTAAATTGACAGGTCATAAAGCCTCTCAATCGACATGGCATTACCACACGGGACATCCCGGCGGTTATCGTGCGACACCGTGGGGAGTTCTCGTAAAGACAAAACCTGAAGCGTTATTTCATCATGTTGTAAAAGGAATGCTTCCGAGAAACAGATTGAAATATGCGAGCAAGCTGAAAGTTTACGCAGGTGCAACACACCCGCATTCAGCCCAGAACCCTGAAACGCTTGAAATTTAATTTGCACAGGAGGAATAGTTAATCATGTCGGACGATAAATACACATGGGGAACAGGCAGACGTAAAAACGCTCTTGCACGTGTAAGAATTTGCATGGGAACGGGCGAAATTAAGATCAACAACAGAGCCGTTGAAGAATATTTTCCAAGACTTATATGGCAGTTTCAGGTTTATCAATCATTAAAGACAGCCGGAGTTGAGGGACGTGTAGATGTATTTGTAAATGCTTCGGGCGGCGGTTTAACAGGTCAGGCAGGAGCAGTGAAATTAGGAATTGCCAGAGCCTTAATCAAAATGAACCCTGATTTAAGACCAGCATTAAAAAAAGAAGGACTGCTCACAAGAGATCCGAGAATGGTCGAACGCAAAAAATTCGGTCAAAAGGGCGCAAGAGGAAAGAGACAGTACTCGAAGCGTTAATTTTTACGGAAAAGATTTTTATTCAAAGCGCAAAAAACAAAGAGCCTCTGAAATTTTCGGAGGTTCTTTTTTCATAGATATAGATATAATTTAGCGATTTGACTTAAAGGATAATATTATGCACACAGAAATTCATTTGTTAAACATTAAATCTCGTCTTAATGATCCAGTAGATAAATATCTGAAATATTTTTCTCCGGAACGTCAAAAAAATATACTTCGTTATAAATTTTCATCTGACAGAAACAGAACTTTATGCGCTGAACTTTTTGCGAAAAAATTAATTTCTGATTTCACTGGTGAAAAATTTGATGAGATAAAAATTTTGCGTGCTCCTACAGGTAAACCTTATTGCGAAATTCCTGAGGTATATTTTAGCCTGTCTCATAGCGGCGATTGGATTGCTTGCAGTATCGGAGACGTGATTAACGGTGTCGATATTGAAAATGAAAATCGAAATATGAATCTTGATGTCGCAAAACGATTTTTTTTGCCAAACGAATATTCAACTCTTAAAAATCTATATTACAGCGGAATAAATTGGAAGCGAAAATTTTTTTGCTATTGGACTTTGAAGGAAAGTTATTTGAAGTGCATGAACATTAATAACTGGAGTGATGTTGATTGCGAAAAACTTTTAAGCGGCAATGAAGAAATTTCAGGGTGTAATTTTCTTGTAGACAATGAGTACATTTTAGGGTGTTGCACATCAAAAGAATCTTTACCAAAAAACTTTCAGATTGATATAATGAACAAAATTTTTTGAATTTTGAAAGGAAGTCATGCTGTGAAAAATTTTAATCTGAATGTAAAAAAAAGTTCGAATGTTTTATGCTTCGTTGTTGAAGGAAGAATCGATTCATCAAACGCAACAGATTTTTCTAACGCAATATCATCAAAACTCGCAAATAATTCCAGGTCTGATGTCGTTTTTGACTGTCAGAAACTTTCATATATTTCGAGCGCAGGACTTAGAGTTTTGTTAAGCCTCAAAAAGAAATTAAAATCAAATATCAAATTAATTAATGTTTCGCCTGAAGTATACGGTATTTTTGAAGTAACAGGTTTTTTACAGATATTCGGAATTACAAAAATGGTTACAAAAGGGATTAAGGATATTTCCGAACTCGAAGGACAGCTCATTGGTGAAACAGGCAATATGTCCGTTTATAGAATCGATAATGACACAATATTAAAGCTATATCCGAAAGGAACAGATTTCTCGACTGTTGAACGTGAATTAAATTTCATAAAAACAGCTTTTTTGAGCGGAATACCGACACTAATTTCATATAGTGCTGTTACTTACAAAGGTGATTACGGTATTCTTTACGAGATGCCCAATGTCGTAACGGTCTCATCTGAAATTTCCAAATTAGAACTCCTTAATACGAAACTCCTTAATCGCGCCTATGAAATGGGAAAAACTTTGAAGTTAATTCATTCGTGCGAACCTGAAGATGACACTTTGCCCGAAACATCAAAAATTTTTGGTGAATATGTCTTAAAAATGAAGCCGTATTTACATAATGATGAAATTGAAAAACTCAAAAGGGCTTTGAACGTCATTCCAAAAGCTAAAACTGTTGTTTACGGTAATTATCATTCGGGAAATGTCTTTGTAGAAAATGACGAACTGATTTTAATCAACATGTCCGAAATAAGTCGAGGTAATCCTATTTTCGATTTAGGGAGAACTTATATGATTTATGTTAGTGAAGCTAAATGGCTCTCAAAAATTTTAACGAATCTCGAGCCTAATGAAGCAAAAAAATTTTGGGACAATATGATTCGCGGATATTTTAATGCGGACATCAATAAATTAATTCAGTATGACGAAGATATTATAAAGGCTGCTGCGATGTTATTTTCTGTTTTACTTCCTGCTATCAACAAAATTTCAAGCGAATATACAGAAAGACTTATAGCAAATGCCAGACGTGATTTTTTCCCAAGCATTGACACAATAATAAATTTGCTTGCTCAAGCAAGATTCTAAAATATTTCGGGGGAAAAAATGTCATGAAAGAATTAACTATCGAAGCAAAAATTGAAAATCTTGATGAGGTTTTATCATTTATAGATGAACAGTTAGAAGTTCATGATTGTTCACCGAAGATTCAAATGCAGCTTGACGTTGCAGTTGAAGAATTATTTGTGAACATTGCGCACTATGCTTATAAACCTGAGACAGGCTCTGCAACAGTCAGAGTTGAATTTGTTGAAGAGCCTTCAGCAGTTATAATAACGTTCATTGACGGCGGAAAACCTTATGACCCGTTAGCAAGAAAAGACCCCGATGTAACACTTTCAGCAGAAGAGCGTCAAATCGGAGGACTTGGAATTTATCTCGTGAAAAAAACGATGGACAATGTTATATATGATTACAAAGACGGCAAAAATATTTTGACCATCAAAAAAACTTTAATATAAATCAAAATTTTTGAGGCAGGCATTATTAAAATGTTCGGCCATACCATGCAATACCCATCATTGTAATATCATCAAACTGAGGAGCATCTGCCACAAAAGAATCTATGTCTTCCTTAACATTTTTCAGCAGCTTATTGGGTGTTGCATTCGGTTCTCTGTTTAGGGAAGCAAGCAGCCTGTCATTCCCGAAAAGCTCATTTTTTGCATTTGTAGCTTCTGTTACACCGTCAGTATAGACATACAGATAATCTCCGGGATTAAGTGTAAATTCATGCTGTTTGAATTTCATTCCCTCCATCGTAGCTACAGCAGGAGAATGTTTATATTGAACAAGTTCCCATTGACCGTCTTTGTGCTTGAGAGCAGGGTGTTCATGACCTGCATTGACAGCTAAACCCTTACCTGTAGAAATCTCGATAATCGCAAGCCATACTGTAACAAAAAGCTCTGCCTCGTTTCCTTCACACAGTTGCTCATTTACAAGAGAGAGAACTTCAGAAGGTGAAACTCCCATTTGTGCGCGATCCTTAATTAAAGTTTTTGCAATAACCATGAAAAGTGCAGCAGGAACACCTTTTCCGGAAACATCTGCTATTACGAGTGCTAAATGATTATCATCAACAAGGAACATATCATAAAAATCTCCGCCAACTTCTTTTGCAGGTGTCATTGTTGCATAAATATCAAATTCTTTACGATCAGGGAACGGCGGGAAAATTCTCGGCAGCATATCCGCTTGAATTTGTGTTGCGACGGAAAGTTCTGCACCAATTCTCTCTTTTTCCGCTGTTACTCTCTTTATGTTCTCAAGATAATCTCTGAGGTTATCCTGCATTTCGTTGAAACGAGTTGCCAGTTGTCCGACTTCATCACTTGATTTTACAACTATTTTTTTGTCGAAATTACCTTCTCCGACTTCATGTACACTGACTGCAAGTTCTTCAATAGGACGGGTGATTGTTCCTGATACTGCAAAAGAAAGCATTATAACTATAATTCCTATTACTGCAAAAAATATCATAAATAACCTGAAAATACTAAAAAGCCATTTTTGCATTTGCTGTTGTGAAATTTCCGTAAGCTCATCACTTTCGGCCTTTGCTTTTACAGCAGGAGCTATAACTTCCTGTGTCTCAACACTTGCGCAAAATATCCAGCCTGTTTCATTTAATTTTGAAAATGCAATATAACTGTTCTGGCCTTCGTATGACGTTTCAGCGATTCCGACATTAGCAGTTTTAAGAAGCTTTATAAAATCAACATCACTGATATGTTCCCTTAAATCTGACTTAAATTCCGAGTTATTCATTTCTTGATGTGCTATGAAATTCAAATCGGAATCAAGAACAAAGCAGGAACCCGTTTCACCGATTTTAAGTTTCATAATATCATCAATTATTCTTGTAAGATAAACATCGGAAGCAACTACGCCCATAATTTTTCCAGAGCTGTCTCGATAAGTCATTGCGGCTGTAATACAGACATGGCCGTAAGAATCTATATATGTAGGCAGCCATACCAATTTATCAGGAGCTTCCATAGCTGCTTTATACCAATCTCGTTTTCTTGGGTCATAATCCGGATTATAACTGTTACCTCTTGAAAAACGATAGGAAATGCCGCTTTCAGTTCCGATATAAATATTGTCAAGCATATTATTATTTGCCAAAAACGGTGCGAACATATATTCGCAGTTTGACAAAATATTAACTTCTTTTGTAATCTCAGGAGTTTCTATAACACCTTTTACAAGAAAATACTTTGAACACGCAACACCAAGTATCGTTTCATCAGGTCTGGGCATTTTTTTCCCGATAAAATTACTGTTGTTTTTGTATAAGCTCTGAGTATATTGAGCAGATTGTGTAACAATCCTGTTTACGGCATAGAAACTTTCATTTGCAGCCTGAGCCTGTTTTTCAACAAGTCTTGAAAGATAATCTTCTGCTTGTGCCAGCAACGCATTTTTTGAAATCTCCGAAGAATTTAAGCCAAGCGTAATATTAGTTTGTTCAAACTCGTCAACCATGTTATTCATAAAATAATATGATGCCCCGAAAAGAAACAACAACGATCCTAATGACATAATTATGATGACAAGAAGTATTTTGACGCTAATTTTCATATTCCTAAACATTAATACAATCCTCCATTACTTTCAAAATGCTGATTTCAATATATCTTCAATCATATCTTCGTAATGTATACCTGCAAATGCTGCCTCTTGGGGCATAGTAGCGGCTCCTTGCGACACAGAACTTGTTCGTCTGAGACTCGGAACTGCATTAATTTCCAAAACGTAAGGAGTATGATTTTTTTCATCTATCATAAAATCTACTCTTGCAAGACCTTTTGCTCCTGTTACATTAAAAACATTCTTAGCTGTACGCAAAATACTCTCCTCAAGTTCCGAAGGAAAATCGCATTTTATGACCGTGTGTTTTCCGGCTTGTCCTGTAATGAAAATTTTGTCCTCTTTTGCAGGATATAGGAATTGGACAACAGGAAGAGCAACAATTTGCCCGTTTCTTTCGTAAAATCCTACGGTACAATAATCTCCTATGATAAAACGTTCAATCATAATAGGATCATCAAAGCCAAAAACATTTTCGATACGTGAAATATCATCAATGCTGCGTATGATTTCGATTCCGTTGCTTCCGCCTTGAGTGGGAGCTTTTGCAACAAACGGAAATCCGAAATCCTCAAAATGATAATTCCCTTCTAAGAATTGTTTTTTGCTTAGAATATCCCATTTCGGGGTGCTTATTCCAAAACGGTCAAATAACAATTTGCATAAAATTTTGTCGTTGATGAGACAAGCTGCTCTCATACCGCTTCCTGTAAAAGGTATTTTCTCATGTTCAAGCATTGCCTGAAAAGTTCCGTCGCCGTATCCTTTTCCTTGAACACACACATAAACAACATCGGTTCTGATTTCTTTCAGTTTGCTTATGATATTATCACCAAATTCCATTAAATGAACATCGTAGCCTCTTGAAATAAGAGCCTCTGCTATATCTTTGGCATTATGAGCAGATGCGTTGCCCTCTTCTTTGCCTCCGTAAACAACACTTACGACCATATATTATTGTCCTCCTTAATTTTTACCGAAACTAAACAACATAAATAATATTGCCATTATAGCGAAACTGATTGATAAATACATTATTCCCTGTTGAAAACCTGCACTAATAGCAAAAGCAAATATCATAGGTCCAATCATTTCCAACATCTTTTTTATAAATGAAAGTACAGATAACGACCTTGAAGCACCCATTCTTTTTATGGAAGGCAATGCAAGAAAATAATTGTTCTGTACTCCAAATCCGAAACTGTCCGCAGTACCGAGAAGCGCTGCTCCTAAAAACGGAAGCAACAGTCCTATCCCTATTCCGGGCAAGAAAAGACTTAATGCTATCATAATATTATACGTAAAATTAATATTTTTCAGTGCTTTTTTGCTAAAACTTGAAATAAAACCTGAAAGAAACGGCCCTGCATATACAATCACCAGTCCGTATAATAATCGTGCTCTTCCGACATCTGTAATACTTCTGCCTATTTGTGTAAAATACAAAGGCATATAATATTTCAAATATGACGCTGAAATACTCGCCGGTGCTATCATCAAAATTACGAATAAAACCGCAGTTATATTTTCTGTAAATAATCCTTTTTGTTTTGTTGCCTTGTTATTTAACGATGAATTTACGTCAGGTTTTTTGCTGGGAAGCAAAGCATTTTCCATTTTTATTATACAAATTGATGTTAATACCGTCAGTACCGCAGAAATCGCAAATACTGCACGATAACCGAAAATATCAGCAAGAATTGCACCTAAAGAAGAACCGCAATTTATGCCCGCATAAATCCCCGTATTAAGCAGAGCAAAGCCTAAAAGTCTTTCCCTGTTATCTCTTCCCAAAAGAGACAAATTACGCAATGTCATCCAGCAAAAACCATATCCAAGCCCTACAACTGCTCTTGCTAAAATAAACATTACAATATTTACTGAAAAAGCTGAAAGCAACGTGCCTGCTCCAACCATTAAAAGACCTGACATAAACGATATTTTCCAACCTTTTTTTTCAAGAATTGGTGTCGTCAAAAAAATAGCCGAACAAGTTAAAAGTGTTTCTGCTGATTGAGGCAAACCTGCGGAAGCCGTATCGGATAACCAAGAAAACGGATTATGCAGCGATTTTGTCATAACAGGAATAAAAGCTGATGAAAGCATTGAAACAAAATAAAATATAAAAGAAATCTGCCTTATATAATACAAAGATGAAGGCATAGGATTGTTATTTTCGCGTGTTAATTCTTTTTCCTCCGTGTTTCTTAGAATTATCCTGATTATAAGCAAAACAATTTCCACAGAAAAAAAGATTGAAGTAACAAGTACTGTCAAAAGGTTAAGAACAATACTGCGCAGAATATTCCTGACATAATCAGATTTTATGAAAAAACGAATCTCCGTTGATTTTCCAAATGAATAAGAATACTTTGAAACCTCTGACATCATGCCTTGTTTTGTTGCGTCAGACGAGTACGATATAATCCCGTTTTTATCAACTATAGCAATCTCTGAAATTTCGTCTTTGCAAAGCTCCGATAAAGTGCTGTTCAGATCTTTTACGTCGCAATTTTCAACTATATTAATAGTTTTTCGGATATTTGTGTATTTTTGATGATTTAGAATCTGATTTCTTATGGAAAGAATTTCAAAGAAAAATGAAGTTTGAATAATAATCAAAAGAGTTAAAAGCATTGCATTAATATTGACGCGTTTAATTTTTCCGTCAATACTAAAAACCGGCCCTCTCAAAAAAAATACAGCTAAAACAACGCAAGCCATAACCGTAAGAATTAAAAGCACCTGAAACGGAATTTCAGTATATTCTGTCGGTTCGTTTATATTCAAAATCACAAGAAAAGCTGACACTATGGCAAGCGCAAATACTGAGCCTAAAAATAAATACAACCTTATTTTCGTTTTATTATCTAATATAAACAATTACATGCTCCTAACTGTTATCATAACTAAAATTGTATTTCATTCTATAACAAATATTTTATTTTTGTCAATTTTAATACGGATAAATCTCTTTAAGGCCGGCGTTATTAAAAGGTGTTTCAAAATGTTCGGCCATTATTTTTGTCAAATGCTCGATACCTTTCTCGGAAGGATATATATATCTTACCGAAGTTTGTCGCCTTAAATGACCCAAATAATATTGTACTGCGTTAAGCGATAAATTTTCGGCTAAAATTGTTGCGGTAGTCCTCCGTAAACTATGAATATCAACAGAAGGATTTGAAGTATTGTCCATTATTTTTCTGAAATATTCCTCAACCGAACTCCTTCTAAAATGTTTTCCTTTTGAATTAGTAAAAATGAAATTGTCAGGATTATCCCATGAAGGATTATTAATTTTTTGTTGTTCTTGAATTTCCTTTTGACGTTCTAAATATCTGAAAACTATTTCAGGAGGAGTTATTATGCGGTCTAAACCTGTTTTTGTAGATTTTTGAAGTTTATTTTTTACGTCAATCTGCTGCGAAATTACTATAATCTTTTTCTCAAAGTCGACTTGATCCCAACTTAACCCAACGCCTTCACCGAATCTCAAAGCTAGCAAAAAAATTATTGCTAATAATCCTGAATAAATGCTGTCTTTTTCCGTAACTAAAAGTTTATAAATTTGTTCTTTGTTCAAAATAGATTGGGTACGTTTTGCTGAAGAATAAATATAAGCCTTGATACAGGGATTACAGGATAAATAACCTTTTTTGCAGGCATAATTAAAAGCACACTTCAAAATATAAAATACTTTAGGCGGAACAGAAATTCTTTTTGTATCATTAAAAATTTCCGCTTGAAGTTTGAATATATCATCGCTTTTAATTTTTTTGATGAGCATATCGCCGATCGTTGGGAAAATATAATTTCTACAAATACCTAAAGTACTATTTACGCTATATTGATTAACAAATCCTTTTTTATAATTCAGATATTCATTTACAAGCTGATTTACGGTTATGTTATTGGGAATTAAATTAAGTTGTCCATCAGTTAAGCATTTTGAGCTGTCAATTTTCTTTTGAACTTCGTAATTTGTTTTGCCGGTGTAATCGTGCTGAATTTGTTTTCCCGTATAATAATCCGTAGCAACCGTAATTTTTACATGATTGCTTCCATATGTTGCGCCGCTTTTTGAACGTATTTTTTTCTCACGGAGTTTGTAAATTTTTCCGCCTGCTGTAACGTAATTATTCATCGTCTTTTAATCTCCTGTAATAATCATCACATGCTTGAATATCTTTAACGTTGTTGTGAGAAGCTGTTGCAAAAGAATCCACCGAGCCTTCCCATAAATAGCCCATATAATATTTAAGGACTGTCGGATTTTCTCTTAATCTCAAAGCATGAACTCCGAAATTTGCCGAAAGGTCTTTAAGTTGAAAGTCAAAAATCCCTGTTCCCTTCCGAATTTTTTTGTAATCTTTTTCATGGCCACGCGCTTTCATTTGTTCAAATATAAAGTCGTCGTTTGAATTTCGTTTTTCGATTGCCTTATCAATTACCGCACAAGCAATATCAGAGAGTTGAATAACCCTTGTAAAAGTTTTATGAGTTTCATCTACAGGCTTAAAAATTTTTATTTTCCTTGTAACGGTTAAGGTTTTATTCTCTCTTGAATAATCGTTTAATTTACATTCTGAAAGTTCCTTGCAATTTAATCCCGTGAGCATTAAAAGCGTATAAAATTCCGGATAATTTGTTTTCTGGAACGAGATTAACAATGCTGTCTCTTGTTCAACAGTAAAAGCCCGTTTCTCTGTTGGATCAGCCTTAATTGGTTTCAACGTGTCGCAAATTTCGTCTTTAACAAGTCTGTCAATAGCGGCCATGTGAAAAATTTTCCGCAGCAATGAACACATCATTTTTACAGCACTTTTTTTTCCGCCATTGTCGTAAAAATTTCTGACGAGCTTTTCAATATCGGTTTCAGTTACTTCAGACACTTTTAACATTCCGATTTGAGGCAGTACTTGTCTATTAATAATTGTTTCATATATTTTATGATTTTTATAAGGAGTTAAAATTTCGTCCTTTTTCAAATTCCAATAATCGGCAACTGTAATATAAACGGTCAGAAACATTTTTATTCAAGCCTCCATACATAAGTAAAAATCAGGGAAAACGTGTTTAATATACGGTGCAAAATATTTATCGAGTGTCATAGCGATTTCCTGTCTTTCACGCAATGAAATAGTCGGATAAATTTCGGTCGTCCGAATTGAGTTATGCCCCAAAACTTCCTTCACCAACAAAATATCTTTTGATTCATATAACAAAGTCGTTGCAGCGGTATGTCTCAGGCTATGCGGCGTAATATCAGGCCGTCCGAGTTTGTTCATAATTTTGTTGAACTGATAATAAAATGTAGCGTAAAGGATCATGTTCCCGTTATCTTCAGTGAAGACGAGATTATTTTCGTTAGGAATATATTGCTCTCTTTGTTCTTCAAGAATCTTAAAAGCTGCTTCATGAATAGGGAGAACTCGAACGCTTTTGTTTTTAGTATAAGGAACTAAAGATTGAATTGTTTTTCCGTCCTTATAATAGGAAATAATCTGCTGAGAAATTTCGACGTTTTTATTTTCCATGTCAATTTTGTTCCAGCTCAATCCTAATCCTTCACCAATTCTCAAACCTAAAAACAATGTAACGAGCATAAGTCTGACATATTTCTCTTTATCTCTGAGATCTATTAAAATTTTAATCTCATCATCATTAAGAACACTGACATTTTTATGTTTACGTCTGTCGGAGTAAGCAAGCAAACCGGGATTTCTTGCGATTAAATTATGATTTGCGGCATAACCTGTTATCATTGTGATGACGGCTCTAATCATTGACACTCTTGTTTCTTGGAGGCCTTTAACTTTTAAGCTGTCGAGGAATTTTTGGATTATGTCCGTATTAATCTCATTGAGTTTTTTATCCTTGAAAACAGGGTATAAAATCCTTGTGATAATTTCCTCGTATTTTGCATTAGTAGAGATACTGCGAATATCGTTAGTATGATTGAGCCAATAAACACAAAAATCGTTAAAGG
>CALBPU010000188.1 GCA_937899395.1 uncultured Fretibacterium sp. | reverse complement strand
TCCCTTAATTAATTTTGAGGGAGGCTTATTTTTATTGCTATTCTTCAACAGAAACGAATAATTCTTGTGTTTCAAGTTCAGACGTTTTTGTTTTTGCCTTAACTTGAATTTTGAAATCACCGTTTATAAATTCCGATTGAATTGTGAACGTTCCTAAATCCGAAACATTTACATCATCAACAACTTCATCATCAACGAAAATTTTAATGTCTGAAACTTCCGCAGCAGTTCCATCACGATTAACCCATTCGCCGATTACAAACGTTACAGGTTCATTAGCTTTAACACCAACAAGATCCTCATCTTTGCCAGTACCTTGCCACAAAACATCATCGCTTAAAACGTTCAACTCTGTAAGCTCGTAACTGTCGCTGAAATTATCTGCTTCTGCATCAGACGTTACATCTTGAACATTTTCAAAGCCTGATGTTTTTTCGTTTTGCTCTGTTTCAGTGGACTTTAATTTTGATGTCGTAGCAGCTTTCGCTATTGTTACAGTAACTTTCTGCGAAGCAGTCGCGCCATTCTTATCCGTAACCTTCAATGTAAAGTTATAAGTCTTTGCAGTTGTTGGAGTGCCTTTGAGCGTTACTTTAGTTCCCTTAGTGTTATAAGTGAGTTTTAACCCTGCCGGAATTGTTCCGCTTTTTGTCCAAGTATAAGGTGAAGTTCCTCCGCTTACGGTTAAACTTGACGAATAAGATTTCTTCACATTCCCTGAAGCCGTTAAAGTTCCGCTGATAGTCGGTTTTGTAACTGTAACGGTAAATTTCTTTGAAGCAATTGCGCCGTTCTTGTCAGTTGCTTTCAGTGTAAAGGTGTATTCTTTAGCAGTCGTCGGAGTGCCCTTGAGAGTGAGCTTGCTCCCTGTGCTGCTTGAAACAAGTTCAAGACCTTTCGGCAATGTCCCGCTTTTTGTCCAAACATAAGGTGAAGTTCCTCCGCTTACTTTTACGCTGCTTGAATAAGGCTTCTTGATTACTCCTTTAGCTGTTAAATCTCCGCTCACAATAGGCTTTTCAGCAATCTTTATAGTGAATTTCTCTGAAGCAGTTGCTCCGCTTTCATCAGTAACTTTAAGTGTGAACGTAAATTTTCCTGCTTCTGTAGGAGTTCCTGATAAGATAACCTTATCTTTCGTTGTAGAAGAAAGTTTCAAACCTGGTGGCAATGTTCCGCTTTTTTTCTTCCACCTATACGAAGTGCCGCCGCTAGCTGTCAAAGTGCCAGTAAATTTTTTGTTTACGGTTCCGGATTTTGGCATTGTAGAAGCATTATCAATCTTGATGTCGGGTAGAATTACTACTTCAGTGTTCATGTATCTGTAGCGGGAATAATCGCCATTTACCTTAGATATAAGCTCCGTTGGATTCGGGTTCATACCTCCGGAAAGTCGAACATTTGAGCTTAGTGTTAAAGTGCCGTTATCATCAATGTTAAGTCCTGCTCCTATTCCAGGCCCTCCATAATTGCCACCGATTGTGATTACAGCACCACCAGTTATTTCGACAGAAGCACCAGCCCCGTTTTTACCTCCGCCAATGCCTGAAGCTTCGTAGCCTCCTGTTACCGTGACGTTACCGCCTGATATTCTGACGGTGCCTCCTGTTTCATTTTGACCTCCACCGATTCCAGCACCGCCGTTTCCACCTGTTGCAGTAACATTGCCGCCAATTATTTCTACGATATCGCCTGTTCCGTTTTTGCTTTTGCTACAGTCAATACCTGCTTTTCCATAACCACCTGTTGCATTGACCATACCGCCAGTTATCTTAACCGAATAGCCTGCATTACCTCCATTAATGCCTGCGCTTCCGCTATCACCTTTTGCAGTAATATCGCCGCTATTTATGGTAATAATGCTGCCAACGCCGTAATAACCTCCATCGATTCCTGCTTTTCCGCGACTTCCTACAGCTTTAACAGTCCCGCCATTGATCGTAATATCGCTTCCGTCAGTGCTGCCGCCGTCTATTGTTGCCGTGACAGTACCGCCGTTTATTGTGATAATGCTCCTTTTGCCGCTGCAGCCTTTTATCCCTCCGATTGAATTAACAATGCCGTCATTGATCGTAATGTTTGTAATGCCATTTCCTCCCCAGCCTGCGCCTATTCCTGAGCCTACATACCCCTCACTGTTGTTTATCGTAGTAACGTTACCGCCGTTTATCGTGATATTGCCCCCAGCACCGTAATAACCTCCTCCAATTCCTGCTCCGTAATAGCCGTTTGTAGCATAAACGGTACCTCCATTGATTGTTATGCCTCCGCCAGCGCCATAATGACCTCCTCCGATTCCTGCTCCACCGTAGTAATTACTGCCGTGATAAGTACCTCCAGTAGCATTAACAGTACCAGCGTTTATCGTAATAGTTCCGCCACCACCATATTGACCACCGCCAATGCCAGCACCTCCGTAGCTTCCTATCGCAGGTACAGCAGTAACATTGCCGCCGTTTATAATTACAGTGCCACAAGGTTGATACCTGCTTCCTCCTATAGCAGCATCGTAATTGTCGGAACTATAGTCAAAATAGTTGCTTCTCGCATTGAGTTTTCCCGTTCCTTTACTCTGTGCATAAATATTCAAAGTGTTCATGTCCGAAACTTCGATACCGTCTTTTGCTGAAAATGTAGCACCATCGCACAAAATCAAATTAGCCGTACCAGAAACAGTGATACGAGTTGTGACAGCGACATTAGTGCCTGGTTTTACAACATACCAGCCTGTCCATGTTCCACTTGAAGCAATGTTATATTCTGTTATTTCCTTCTCGGTAAATACAACTCTTTCTCCGTCCCAAACTGCGTCAATATATTTCACTGCTTCTTTTGCATTTGCTGCACAACACGACACAAAGACTATCAAAACCCACAAAAAAATATTTCTGATTTTCATATAAAAACATTTTAGCATATTATTTTCCTCGCTCCGTCATTGCTTCCTGTCGTGTAAAAACTCGCTGTCCTGCCTGTCAATTTCTCATATTGATTTCCGACAGTACGGATAAATTCATCAACCTTGTCATTGTCAACAATGCTAACCGTACAGCCTCCAAATCCTCCGCCTGTCATTCTTGAACCTGTAACACCTTCAAAATTCCACGCTAAACTCGCAAGTGTATCAAGTTCTGGCACCGTAACCTGATAATCATCTCTCAATGAAACATGGGAAGCGTTCATTAATCGGCCGAAAGTTTTTAAGTCCCCGTTCTTTAATGCTTCTGAAGCTCTTAAAGCTCTCGAATTTTCACTCACTGCATGGCGGGCACGGCGTAAATTAACAGGGTCTTTAATGCAATATGAATATTCGTCTAATTCATTCACACTTAAATCACAAAGACATGAAATTTTTTTCACGGTTTGAATATCTGCAAGAGCATTTTCACATTGTTGACGGCGTAAATTATATTCAGAACCTACGAGCGAATGAGGAACGTTTGAATTTGTGATTACTATTTTTCTTTCTCCCAAATTCAACGGCGCATAAGAATATTCAAGTGTTGAACAGTTCAATAAAACTGCATGATCTTTTTTTCCCATACTGACGGCAAATTGATCCATTATTCCGCATCTCATTCCGACAAAATTATTTTCGGCTTCTTGTGAAAATTTCGCTGCACTAACTCCGTCAATATCAAAATTTAATAACTCACTGAAAATTTTCACGGTCAACACTTCGATAGCTGCCGATGATGAAAGCCCTGCTCCGTTCGGAAGATTTCCTGCATATAAAATGTCAATTCCTGAATCAAATTTATAACCGTGAGTTTTTAATACGTGAGCAACTCCTAAAGGATAATTAACCCATGAACGAACTATTGATAATTTTTCGTGAATATCTTCGTAATTAATTTCAATCGGCGAATTAAATCTGCTGTCAAAATTCATTGAGTAAAGCCGTAATTTTTTCTGAGAATTTTTGACCGCAAGCGCGTAAATTCCGAAGTCAATAGCGCACGGAAATACAAATCCGCCTTCATGATCAGTGTGTTCACCGATTAAGTTTACACGTCCCGGAGCAAAAAATTTTTCGGGCTGTGAATTATTTTCAAATACTTGTGTGAAAGTCTCCTGCATTTTTTCAAACATCTTATTATTCTCCTCCGTAGGCCTCTGCGAATTTTGCTTTAACATCATTGAGTTCAAATGAATACGTCATTATTAATTATCTCCCTTCAAAAAAAATTTCCCTCTTTTTTAATTATATGACAGAGGGAAAATTATTTCATGAAAAATTTTTTTTTTGTTAAGTTAATCAATGCTGTAAATTTTTTCGAGAAAGTCTTCTAATGTAAACTCATTTGCGTTTGAACTGGAATTTGAAAGAAGACTATTACCGGTAAGCTCATACATTGTTATATCAGCCCGAAAAGCCTCTGCTTTATTTGGTCGCGAGAAAATATACATGATTTTGTCATTCTGATTTATCTGCGAAATTATAACATTGCCTTTTTTTAATCCGTATAAAGGAGAATCTATAGCGACTTTGTTAAAGAAAATCGTGAACATGTAACGGCGATTAGTCAACACATTTTGCCCAACACCCTTAAAGAACACACATTGCTTTTCAAAAATTTTATTACCGCTTGTTCCTAAACCCCAACTTACGTTAGAGAAAAATTTTTCGCATTGTTTACCGACAGAACCGTAACCAAGTTCCTCTGAAAAATCCCTGTAATGCATTCTGTTGCGGACAAATTCAATTAATTCTTCACCTTTGTGTTCAGGGCTTTCTTGTTTTACTATTAAATCATAATTTTCAGCGGTTAAAAGCTCTGCATATTTACCAAAAATCCAGACCGTTTTAGTTTCCAAAGAGCCTATATTATATTCACCAACTACCCAGCGATCTCCGTTTGGGCGAATCCATTCGCCGATATAACTGGGCCATTTATCATAATTATGTTCACTAAGTTGATCTATGATGCGTGCTTTTGTGTCAGGCTGCGAGCGGAGATTTACATTTTGACCAATGATTTTTATCTTGAAATATTCAGGATGATAAATAAATTTTCCCTTATCTCTCACATACATCGGAATTTTTCCCTGACCTACCAGAGCATCAGCCATCTCAAAAGACTTGTCATTTTTCATGTTGGGTGTTTTTGTGGTAGCGGCCTTCAGTTTTTCAAAGGCTGGAGATTTTTTCAATTTCGAGTTTACAAAAAATTCATTTGCATAGTCGAGAGCAGTTTTATCTTCTCCGCTTTGAATATTTATGTCAGCTCCAAAGTCAAGCAAAATATTCACAACATCGGTATTATCATTGAGAACTGCTATCATCAACGGAGTTAGAGTTGACACAAGATTGCTCGCAGCTGCATTTGAAACTTCAACAAGATTATCAAAGGGATTTTCTGATGTCCATTTTGAACGAGGCATGAAAATACTGTGATATTTTGTAAATTCTTCTTCTAATACTTCTGATGGATAGCTCATTATTGCTGTTCCAAGTCCAAAAGAATTAGCAATTAGTTCAAAGTAAGCAGATGCTATATTACAATTTACCTTTGAATCTTCTGCCCATTTACCAACACATTTTTCATGTGCAATAAATAAATGAGGGGCTCCACAAAATAATAAATCATCTTTCCTTACAGTTTTTTCTGATTGTTTCATTTTCTTATAATAGAAATCACTAAAACTATGAGTATAAACATGTTTCTTTGCTAGTTCTTCCATTTTAAGATAAGCAACATTCCATATTTCTTTAACTCTTTCTTTATCATCTATAACTGTATATTCTACATTACAAGCATTTCCACCTGTTGGAGCTGACTCCATTGCTTTTAACATTCTATCAATAATATTTCTATCAACATTTTTATCTAAATATCTTCGACATGTTCTTCTATTTGTTAGAAGTCTTTCCATATATTCTCCCATTTCTTCTGGAACAGGTGGCTTTGAGTCTTTAGGATCTTTACCAAATATAGATATTGCACCTTTAGGACAAACTGCTAAGCAATGCTGACATTTCCAGCAACCTCTCCAACCAAATCTTTCAAAGTCTTTCATGACTGGATATCCATCTTCTCCAAATTCCAAAACCATACCAGAGCAAGTATTAATACAATTCCCACACTTAATACATTTTGACTTATCTATTATAAACTGAGTTTTTTCTTTCATTAGTTATTTTCCTTTATAGTTTTCTTTAATTCTTCATCAACAACTACAATACCTTTACCATTTGTTTTTCCATTTTCTAAATCTCTTGAGTATTCTATTACATCATCAAAAGAATAAACCTTACCGATTTCAGGCATTATTTCATAATCATCGATAAAAGTCATCATTTCATCTATTATTTCTTGTGTAGGATAATTTGAATAGAATCCAGTTAAATAACATCCATTCGGTATTTCTTTAATTGGATCAAATTTATCTAATGTAAATACATTACCAAGTATTCCAGTAGAACAACATATTCCACCTTTATTTAGTAGTTTTAAACTTTCTGGAACTGTTAAAGGTCCAACTAATTCTAATATCTTATCTACTTTTTCTCCAATTGTATTTTCGATATTAAATTCAGTCCATATCGTACAGATTTACTCGCCTCGGCTTCGGATGATTGCACGGTTAAAATATGGCAAATACCAAAGGAGGGATTAACTCAAGATATAAAAACAGAATCACAATCATATACTGGACATAAAAGAAAAGTATGTTTAATTGATTTTAATCATCATGCAGAAGATGTAATAGCCTCAGCTTCTGGGGATAGTTCTGTCCAAATTTGGAACATGATTAAAGCAGAAAATATTGCCACCTGTAAATTCGGAGGAAATCCCACTAGTTTAGAATGGAATTATGATGGAAGTATTATTGGTGTCACTGACTCGGAAAGAAATATCACTGTTTTTGACCCAAGAGGAAATAATGTTGTGGCAAAAATTAAAGTTACTGAAGGAAGAAATGCGAAATTTGTTTGGTCTGGAGAAAATACTTTCGCTTATGTTGGAATCAATAAAGCTAATGAAAGAGAATTTAAAAATTTCGATATTAGAAATATTGGTGAAAATAAAGATAATAAAGAAGTATTCCAAGTTAAAATAGATGAACAAGTTAATGTTATTACTCCCTATTTCGATAGGGAATCAAAATTATTATACTCAATTGGTAAAGGAGAAGCGAATGTTAATGTTTATGACTTTAATGAGCCTATTCCTAAAAGATGTCTCAATTTCCAATCAAATAATCCCGCTTCCACTTTTGCCATGGTTGATAGAAGAAATGTCGATTTTAATAAAAATGAAGTCGATAAAATGGCAAAATGGACTGTTAATAACGAAATATTTTATGTCTCTTTCTTTGTCATGCGAAGAAATCCTAAATACATACCTGAATTATTCCCGCATGTACCTATCAC
>CALBPU010000187.1 GCA_937899395.1 uncultured Fretibacterium sp. | reverse complement strand
GACCTTCTCTACGATATTCTAACGTCCTTACTCTGTATTTTTCTGGATAACTCATGTATTTATTTTAACATGAATTTTCAAGTGCTTTAACTATACCAGGTTGAAGATGCAAGACCGCTTTTGATGGATATTGCAAAAGGATACCAGGAAAATGAAGAACTAGCACAAGGTGTGGATTCTGTTTATGGAGATGGATCCGCTAAATACATTGGAGAAGCGATAGAAGCTTTCTATATGTCGCCGGGATTCTTCAAATAATCAGATATGATTGAGTAAAGAGTAAAGGGATCGGGAAGCCGGTCCTTTTATTATGTCCGGAGGGAGGTGGTCGTTTGTATCCGGTAAGCTCAGCTTTCCTTGCGGTGAAAGCAAATATGTCTCATATAAGAGGGGGTGCAAAGTATTCACCTTGCAAGACAACTCATGAAAGATCACAATGATATTTTCTACCTGTTTGGAACATACACATACTATAGTTATTTTCGTCCCGTTCTACTTCTCCGCTTCCGTCATACGCAAGTTTCGATGTTCCACATGCACATATTCTACTTATTCTTTTTCCCAGTCTGTGCATTTTACACGCTACTATGCTTTGAACAGCACGGCTTTTCCATAAATGTAGCTTTTGCTTCTTTTTGCCTCGTTTTTTTCCATTTAGGTCTAAATGCTCAAATACTACTACATCTGCTTTGTAAAATCCTGCCGTTTCTACTATAAATTCAGCGGTTAAATTCGCTATGTGTGTATTTATTCCTTTTGCTCTCGCCCATAATCTTGGCGTTCTTCCTGCTCCATGTTGCTGTGCCTTCTTTATACGATTTACTGCGTGATTCAGACAGTCTTTTCTCTTGACATATCTAAAAATTTTCTGCCAATGACAGTGCCGTCTGATTTCATTGCACTGCATACACATTCGTTATTTATTCCTAAATCTACTCCCAAGATTATTTGTTGATTTATTTCTTTTTGCTCGATTTTCACCTCCTCCTCAAACGCAAAATCCAAATACCAGTTTTTCCCTCGTTTCTGTAACGTTGGCACACATTCTTTACGAGTATTGCAATGTTTCTGAATGTATTTCACGTCTGTATTCTTTAATTCTATATTCAACCAGTCCCATGTATTGTTCGTAAAAACTTTTAGTTTGGCTGTGTTGGTTCCTGTTCTTACAAAACAATTATCACGGTACATTGCCGGAAATATTTTACCTGCTTTGGGTTTTCCAGGTTCTTGACCTTTTTTCTGCTCTTCCCAGTTTGCATAATTGCTCTTGTATGAACTTACTTTCCCTATTGCCTCTTGAATTGATGCCCGTCTAAGGTAACTTGGAAATTTATAGAATTTTTTATCGAAGTTATATTTATGATTGAGATTATTAGTCGTTTGATGAATTAATTTCTCTACTGCTTTCAATTTATCGAATGCGGAATTTATTTGTGATATATATTCCCACTCTGTAAGTACAACGTCAATTAAAAAATCCACAGCTTTTCGGTACTGTTTCACTGTAGTACTGAATGCTCCATTGCTTTTGCAGATTTTTACCTTGTATGTTGACATTATTTTCATAACGTTACTTTTCTTTTTGACTCTTTATATATTCTTTTACCTGCTGTTCTGTATTCTCTGACACCGTTGCTATAAAATAGGACGGATTCCAAACATGACCGCCCCATAATTGTTTTCTCAGTTCGTCTCCGTATTCTTTCATTAAAATTCTGGCCGAAACACCTTTAAGAGCTTTTAGAATATCGGGAATATAGTGTTGAGGAGAGCAATCAAAGAGCAAATGAACATGGTCTCTTTCAGTATTAGCTTCGATGATAGAAAAGCCATTATCCTGAGAAATTTTTTGTAAGATTTCCAGTAAACTTTTCTCAATTTGAGAATTTATAATTTTTCTCCGATACTTAACGCACCAAACTATGTGATACTGTATAGAATATATGTAACCACGTCCATGATGAATTTCCATTTTCTCACCTTTAAATAATTATAACATATGTATGAAAAAAGTAAAGCAATTTATTTGGAAATAAAATAAATTAAGGCTGACTTACTCACGAGTAAAGTCGCGAGAATGCGTCGGCTTTTCGTTCAAAAAAATCCCTCGTCCGAAATTTTTACTTTCAAACGAGGGATTAAAATTTTTGTTGCTTTAAGCTGAAACGATTTCCTTGATTTTCATTAATCGGCTCAAAGTCGATCGTTCTTGTTCATCAAGTTTCATACTTATGTAACGAATCGTCTCTGCTAAGTTCGGAATCATTACGTATTCAAGAGCATTAACTCTTCTTCGAGTGCGCTCAATTTCTCCTGCCATCAATCGAATCGCCTTTTCTTCAGCAGCTAAATGAAGCAACTTCACAATCAGCTCGCTGAATTGTTCAAGTGCTGCGTCTAATAATAACGGAACATTAACAAAACCGTAATTAACGGGGTTACCTTCCTGTTTAACATCGTATTCAGGAACCATAACGCTCATTACGTTGTGCCATTTAACCGTCAAAGTCGATTTAGCACCCGGAAAAATTAAAGCCTGCTCAAGAATTTCGGGCGTTGTCTGCGCTCTCGATAAAACAAACGTTCCGTAACATTCAGCTAATTCCTTCTCAACAGCTTCACGAAGTTCTTTTCCTGCACGAGCTTTCTCAAGGAATGCCTTAATTAATGCGTCCTGTTTATCCTTCAAAAGTTTATGGCCTCGTTTTGCAACAGCCAATCTCTTTTTGAGCCTCGACAGTTCCATTCGGTTAGGATTGACATTGATTCTTGCCATGTCAAATTCCCTCCCTTACGCTTCGCCCTTTTCAGCCTTACTAGCCTTTAATAAAGGGTTCAAATATTTTTCAATATAAGCGTCTCTGATTCTCTTGAGTTCTTTAACAGGGATCATTGTCAATAACTCCCAGCCTAACTCCAAAGTCTCTTTGATTGTTCTGTTCTCATATTCGCCCTGACGAATATATTTATCCTCAAAGACCGTTGAGAATTTAGCGAACGCTTTATCCTCATCAGACAATGCGCCTTCACCCAAAATTACCGCAAGCTCTTTAGCTTCTTTACCTCTTGCATAAGCTGCGAATAACTGGTTCATTAAGTCCGCATGATCTTCACGTGTCTTATCACGGCCGATACCTTTATCTTTTAATCTTGAAAGTGAAGGCATGACATCAACAGGCGGATAAATTCCCTGACGGTGTAAGCTTCTGCTCAAAATTATCTGTCCTTCAGTTATATATCCTGTAAGATCAGGAATCGGGTGGGTCTTGTCATCTTCAGGCATTGTCAAAATCGGTATCTGAGTTATTGAACCGCTCTTGCCTTTTAACCTTCCTGCTCTCTCATACATTGTTGCAAGGTCTGTATAAAGATAACCGGGATAACCGCGACGGCCGGGAACTTCTTTACGAGCCGCTGAAATTTCACGAAGAGCTTCGCAATAGTTCGTTAAGTCCGTCAAAATTACAACGACGTGCATATTGCATTCAAACGCTAAATATTCAGCAGTTGTTAAAGCTATACGAGGTGTTGAAATTCTTTCGATTGCAGGGTCATCAGCAAGGTTGATGTAAAGAACTGTTCTCTGTAAAGCACCTGTTCTTCTGAAATCTTCCATAAAGAACGAAGCCTCTTCAAACGTAATTCCCATTGCAGCAAAAACAACCGCAAAATCTTCATGGCCGCTTATAACTGTTGCCTGTCTTGCAATTTGAGCAGCCATTCTGTTATGAGGAAGTCCTGAAGCTGAGAATATCGGTAACTTTTGACCTCTGACCATCGGGTTAAGTCCGTCAATCGTTGAAATTCCTGTCTGAATAAATTCCGAAGGGAAATCACGTGAGAACGGGTTCATAGGCATACCGTTAATATCGAGATTTTGTTCGGCAATTAACGGAGCTCCGCCGTCAATAGGTTCACCTCGTCCGTTAAATACACGTCCTAACATATCCTTTGATACAGGAAGCGTTAAAACTTTACCGACAAAACGAACTTTTGTATCCTCGTTTTCAATCCCTGATGTTCCTTCAAAGACCTGAACCAATGCTCTATCGCTTTCGATTTCAAGAACACGGCCTCTACGTTTTTCGCCGTTGCCTAACGTAATTTCAACAAGTTCATCGTAACGAACGTCCTGAGTTTTTTCGACCATCATAAGAGGGCCTGAAATGCTTGATATTGTCCTATATTCTCTAGGCAGCATTTGTATCACCTCCGACAGGGATTAAAGCGTTAACCTGCTCTTTAATAACGTCATCGAGCTTATCAATTTGGCCAATATCTTTTTCCTCAAGGTAACGCATTCTTGCAATCTGTTCACGAACAGGCAAGTTGAATAATTTATTCATAGGCGCGCCTTTTCTGAGAGCGTCAAGTCCGGCATGGTGGAAATTAACAATCGTCTTTAACATCTTGAACTGTTTATCCATTGAAGCATAAGTATCAACTTCATGGAAGGCGTTTTGATGTAAAAAGTCCTCACGTAATGATTTCGCTGTTTCCATTACCATTCTTTCATCTCTTGAAAGGGCATCAATTCCGACAAGTCTAACGATTTCGTTAAGCTGTGATTCCTGCTCAAGCAAGCTCATTGCTTCAACTCTTAAACCGCTCCACTGATCATCAAATTTTTCGTCCCAATAAGCATCAAGTCTTTCAGTGTAAAGTGAATAACTTGACAGCCAGTTAATAGCCGGGAAGTGTCTTTGATAAGCAAGGTTAGCGTCAAGTCCCCAGAATACTTTTGTAACTCTCAAAGTATTTTGAGTAACGGGTTCTGAAAGGTCTCCGCCTGGAGGTGAAACTGCTCCGATAACGGTGATTGAACCTTCACGGCCTTCTTTACCGTTTACAATGCAGCGTCCTGCTCTCTCATAGAAACTTGCTAAACGTGTTCCCAAATATGCGGGATAACCTTCTTCACCGGGCATTTCCTCAAGTCTTCCTGACATTTCACGGAGAGCTTCAGCCCAACGGCTTGTTGAGTCCGCCATTAATGCGACCGAATAACCCATATCACGATAATATTCAGCAAGTGTGATAGCTGTGTAAACGCTTGCTTCACGAGCTGCAACAGGCATGTTTGAAGTGTTAGCAATAAGGGTTGTACGCTTCATCAAGGGTTGTCCTGTCTGAGGGTCATCAAGTTCAGGGAACTCTAACAAAACGTCTGTCATTTCGTTTCCGCGTTCACCGCAGCCAACATAAACAACTATTTGAGCCTGCGCCCATTTTGCGAACTGGTGCTGAATAACTGTCTTTCCTGAACCGAAAGGACCGGGGACGCAAGCTGTTCCGCCCAACGCTACAGGGAAGAATGCGTCAACAACTCTCTGTCCTGTTGTCATAGGTACGTTAGGAGCAAGACGTGTTTTAACGGGTCTGGGTTTACGAACCGGCCATCTTTGAAGCATTTTAACTTCATGTTTCGTTCCGTTATCGTTGATTACTGCAATAACTTCCTCGATTGTATGTTCGCCCTTCTCGATCTTCTCAACTTTACCTTTAATTCCGTAAGGTACCATGATCCTATGCTCAACTACAACCGTTTCTTGGACTGTTCCCAAAATATCGCCCGCAATAACTTCATCACCGACTTTAACTTTAGGTTCAAAATTCCATTTTTTATTACGGTCAAGAGCAGGAACGCTGATTCCTCTTGAAATGTAATGGCTTTTAGCGGCTTTCTCGATAAGTTCAAGCGGTCTTTGTATTCCGTCATAGAACTGCTCGATAATTCCGGGTCCGAGTTCCACGCTCAAAGGCTCTCCAGTAGATACAACGGGTTCTCCGGGCATTAATCCTGAAGTTTCTTCATAAACTTGGATAGATGCTTTATCACCGTTGACCTCAAGAATTTCACCGACTAGACCCAATTCACCAATATGCACAACGTCCTGCATACTGGCACCTGCCATTCCGCCGGCTACAACAAGAGAGCCCGAGATTCGTT
>CALBPU010000186.1 GCA_937899395.1 uncultured Fretibacterium sp. | reverse complement strand
CTATACTCTAAAGTCCGTATTCTATATTTTTCTGGATAACTCATAATTTATTATTATACTATAGTTTTATAAGTTAAATTACTATACTGCAAGTTTTTTCATGTTGAAAATGAGAAAGGGCCGCGCAAGTTTTGTTTCTGATGTTGGAGCTGTCGCAATGTTATCAATGATTTTTTTGGGAATAGGGGCTTTTTCCGACGGAATAATTTTCACGCCTTCAGGAATGGCTTTACCTCTCAATAATAAAGAGCATAAAATTTGGCTTGAAGAAAATATTAATGATGGACATATTATAAGCTTCATGTTGATGTCAGATTTTTATGATGATATTAAAGAAGTTTATTATCGCACAAATTCCAACAAAAAATTTCAATCAACAGGCTTCAACAGTTCTAATTATCCTAATCTTGAATTTAAGCCAAAAACTCAGAACGGAAAAATAAATCTCGAAATTAAATACAAGGATACTAAAAACAAAGAACACGGGATTTTCAAATTTTCGTACGATATGGATAAACTACGCTTTGATTTAAGCAAAGATTTTTTGTTAAACGGATCAAGCTCTTGGTTCTCAGTGAAAAAATATCTTAATGAATATATTGTGTATATTTATATTAATAATGATTATGCAGATGAAATTGTCGAAAGTGTGTTTTTAGGAATTAACAAACAAACTCCCGATAAAGAAATAAAAATTGATTACACAAATCCCGAACTCGAATTAAGATTCAAAGACGTTAAATTCGTAAGTTCATATTTGAAATTCAAAGACGGAACAATTTCAGAAACACGAACAAAATAATAAATAATTCTGCCACCTAAGCAGACGGCAAAATTATTCTGAATGTGCTTCCTTCACCTTTTACGCTTTCAGCCGTTATAGTTCCTCCGTGAGCTTCAACGGTTGCTTTTACAATCGCAAGCCCGACTCCGCTCCCTCCCGTAACTCTTGCTCTTGATTCATCTGCTCTGTAAAAACGTTCAAATATATTCGGCAAATCCTTCTCCGAAATTCCGATACCCGAATCTTTAACTTCAATGAAAACTTTTTCTCCCGATTTATATAATTTTACATTCACGTTTCCTTGAGCGTTTGTATAACGTTGAGCGTTTGAGAGCAAATTATCTATAGCATGACGAAATTTATTTTTGTCGATTTCGCATGTTAAATTTTCTTCAAGATTACTTGTAAAAGTTATTTGTGATTTTTCAAATACGGGGCTGAAGGCTCCGAGAACAGGTTCCAAAAATTCTTTCATGTCTGTTGCTTCGGCATGAATTTCTAACGTCTCTCCTTCAAGCCTCGTTAATGCTTCAACATTCTCAATTAATCCTCCAAGCCTTTGCATTTCATTGACACATAAATTTAATCGTTCGGGTGAAGGCTCTAAAATTCCGTCGGCTATAGCTTCAATTTGAGTTCGTACTACGGTTAAAGGCGTTCGGAGTTCATGAGCTACATCAACCATTAATCTTTTACGCAATTTTTCCTGTCCTGCTAAATGCCTTCCTAAATCTTCAACACCATTTGTTAAATCATCAAGTTCCCTAATTCCGACAGACAAAAATTTTTCGTTAGTGTCATAGTCTCCCTTTGAGATATTTTTTGTTCGTTCGATAGCTTTGATAACAGGGCGGCTTAATCTTCCGGCTACAATAAAACCAAGTCCGCAAGCTATTATTATCATTATCGAAGCTCCGATTAAATTATAACGGGTCAAATACGAAATAAAAGCAAGCTCAAAACGTCCCGTAGGTATTCTGCGTTCAATTTCAAGCCTGCCGATATTTTTCTCAAGATTGAAAGTTAAGCGTTCAATTTTATTTTTGTCATAATCATCGGGAGTTACTGGTAATGCGCCTTTAAGCTTCATTTGCATCGGTCTCAGAGTGAAAATTTCAACGCCTCTTGAATCAATTAATGAAATTATCATTCCTCCCCATTGAGGTGCAGGTCTCAAAATATCCATTACCCTGCGACGCTTCCATATTCCTCCTTCTTCATTGTAAAGATTCGTTAAAGCATCACAAAGATTTTCAATATCTTCCTGACGATGTTGAATTTGAAAATTCCTGAAAGCGTTGACGCTGAAATGAACGCTCAAAGCAGGAACTACGATCCCGCACAACACAGCCAGAATTACATACAACGTGAGAAAATGGAAGCGAAGAGATTTTGATTTATTTCTCATCGTCAAACCTGTAACCGAAGCCGTATATAGTTTTAATCCAGCCGTTTTCATGGCCGGGTTCGGCTAATTTTTTTCGGAGGTTTTTAACGTAGGTGTCGATAGTCCTGTCGAATCCGTCATAATCATCTCCGAGTGCAGAACGTATAATTTCTTCTCTTGACCATGTTCGGACTGGTTTTGAAACTAAGGTTGAGAAAATTAAAAACTCGCTCTTAGTTACAGGAATTGACACTCCGTCTTTACGAATTTCGACACGTTCGGGATCAATTTCAATTCTTCCTCCTGCAAAAACTCCTGCGGCAATATTATCTCTTGTTTCTTTTTGTCTAAGATTTGCTCTTATTCTTGCCATTAATACACGAGGGCTGAAAGGTTTTGTAACATAGTCGTTAGCTCCCGTATCAAGTCCGTAAACAACATCGGATTCACTTGATTTAGCCGTGAGCATTATTATCGGCACGGAAGATTTTTCACGGATTCGTCTGCAAACTTCTTCACCGTTTATTTTAGGCAGCATTAAATCGAGAACAACTAAATCAAAATGATCCTCATCAAATTTTTCGAGAGCCTCTTCTCCGTCATTAGCATAAACAACTTCATAGCCGTCCCGTTTTGCGTAAGCTCCGACAACTTCAGCGATTGAAACTTCATCTTCAACAATTAAAATTTTCATAAAGAAATATTCCTTTCACATAAAATACATTTTAATTTCAAGGAAACGACATTTTAATTTCATTCCTTCTACATATTTTACTGTTATTCTATCAGCGTTGAAACGAGGAGGTAATAAAAATGCGAAATAAAAAATTTGTAAAAGCATTAATGATCGTAACAGCAGGAAGCGTTTTTTACGGGACAATCCCGGCAAATGCAGGAGGTGTTGAATTAGAAGAGGTTGATATAACGTTCAGGCGAAATCATGATGACAGATACGAACGTCATGCACCGCCAAGAGATATGCCGCCGCCCCCTCCTCCTCATTATTATGAAGGAAGGCAAGAAGATTTCGGAAGACATGCGAGGGATTTTGAGCCGAGACCGCCAAGACATGGGAAACATATGCCGCCGCCTCCGCCTCACAGACCTCACGAGCCTCACGAACCTCACGGGTATCACGGGTACGGTAGAAGATTTTAGGAAGGAGAGATTTTTATGAAGAGGAAAATTTTAGCAGGTTTAGTTTTCGCTGGAGTGTTAGGAATTTCAGGAGCAGCGTTTGCAGATTTGAATGTCAATATTAACGTCGGTGAACAAAAATACAGACCGATCGCGAAAGCTCAGACAAACAATAAAAGACCGCCTGAACCTCCTAAGATGAGTAAGGACATCAGAGGGAATGATCAAAACAGACCGCCTGAACCGCCTGACGGAAAAATGAAACGCCCTCCGATGAGCGGAGACAAAAAATTTGACGATAACAAAAGACCGCCTAAGCCACGTTCAGATGACAGAAGGCCGCCTGAGTTTAGAAGCGATGACAGAAGACCGCAGTCCCCAATTAAAAAGGGCAGCAAATAATTTTGAAGCAACAAAAAAATTTTTATGGAGGTATTATTTATTATGAAAAAAGTTTTAGCAGTAGTATTAACAGTGTGTGTAGTTTTTGCAGCAGGTTCAGCTTTGGCTAATCAGCAGAGAAAAGTTCAGACTATGCCCCAGCAGCAAAAGGTCTTTGAAGGCCCTGAACATATGAATCAACAGCGCATGAATCACCCTGAAGCTCAGAAGCTCCATGCTCCTGAAATGCGCAGCGATTTCAGACCGTGCAATTTTGAAGGCCGTGAACCTAATAATCGAGGCTTTGAAGGAAGAAGACCTATGTTTGCTCCCGATATGCCTAAAGAAATCCGTGAAAAAGTTGCAGAGCTTGCGAAACTTCGTATAGACCTTGAAGAAGCACTTACTGATAAGCCGATTAACAAAACAAAAGCTCTTGAAGTTCACAAGAAAATGCAGAAACTTGAGCAAGATCTTGATGATTGGAAATTTGAGAAGAAACTTGAACGCATTGAGGCAATGAGGAAACAATATGAGCTTCAACGAAAACAAAAACCGGTTCCCCCTGCTCCGAAACCTGAAAGCAAACCTCAGCCCGAGCAGGTTAAAGAATAAATCTTAACAAATTTTCAACCACTAAATAACAAAACTACCCTCTTCGATTTGCGCGAGTAAGTCGGAGAGGGGCTTATTATTTACTAGATATATTGTTCTACTTGATCATGAACAACAACAAGGCTGTTGAAATCCTCAACTTGAGGACGCTGAACCATAACAGGCTCTCTAACATGCACGAACTGCGTGTCATTACGGCGGATTACTGCACCTCTTTCAAGCCTGCTTGCAACTCCTGAAACGTCATTTATAACATTAGTCTGAATTACTCGCATAATAAAATTCCTCCTTGAATTTCTAATGCAATAATTTTACACTATGCCTTTTTAATCTTAAATCTTTCTCTGTGAACATGTTCGGGTTGTTTAGGTTCAATTTCTCCCGCCTTAGTCAATGCCATTCGTGTAAGCATAGGCCCAACGAGTTCATAAATTAACACGCTGAACAAAATTATATTCCTGATTAAGCTGCCCATTTCGCTTCCGAGACTTTGAGCACTTACCACCATTCCAAGAGCTACACCGGCCTGCGGGAACAAAGTTATTCCGAGATATTTTTTAACGTTTGAACTGCAATTCATTACGGAACTGCTGAACGACGCTCCGAAATATTTTCCTAAACATCTCGTTAAAATATAAACAACTCCCGTTATAATTACGAAAGGATATTTGAAGACACTTAATTCTAATCTTGCACCCGAAATTACAAAGAATACTGCATAAAGAGGCACTGACCATTTCTCCGAACGTTTCATAATGTCCTCTGAGTATTCGCACATGTTGCAAAAAACTGTTCCCAACGTCATACATACAAGCAACGATGAAAAAGCTATTCTGATTTGACCGAAATAAAATTCTTCTGAGGATAGAGCTATCGTCATCATTACAAACGCTATTGTCATGGAAAGTCTGTTCGAGTTCGAGAAAAATAATTTTTCAATCCATGTTAATACAAACCCCATAATTGCCCCTAAAATTAATGAGCTTAAAATTTCGATTAAGGGATTTAATATTATTGAAATCATGTTTATAGTTCCGCCGATCATAGCCTGAGCAACTCCGATTGAGACAGCAAAAATTATAAGTCCTGCTGCGTCATCAAGAGCTACGATTGGCAATAATAAATCCGTTACAGAGCCTTTAGCTTTGAACTGTCGAACAACCATTAACGTTGCTGCCGGAGCAGTTGCTGAAGCTATTGCACCCAAAGTTATTGCAGCAGGTATCGGAAGAGAATCGCCGCCGATTTTTATACTGAGCAAAACTAACGCAATATCAACCAAAATTGTAGCAGCGACCGCCTGAAAAATTCCTATCACTAATGCAGTTTTACCCATTTGTTTCAAACTTGCAGCCCTAAATTCGCTCCCAATATCAAATGCTATGAAACCTAACGCAACACTTGATATTATATTTATTTCTGCGAGTTCTTCAGGAGTGTTGAAACCGATATTAAAACGTCCTAAAACATAAGGCCCTACCAAAACACCGGCAATTAAAAACGAAGTTACATCGGGAAATTTGAAGCCCGACAATTTGAAAGCCCTAGTCATCATCATACCTGCAAATAATGCAAAGGCCGTTTTCAATAATAAATCCATGTAAAAATTTTTGTCTCACTTTCGTTGTAAAGTTGGAATTAATTCCGAGCGTGAGATTATAGCACTTTGAAAATTTTTGAGGTCTGTTAAAATTATAAAATTATTTTAATTTTTTTATGAAGGGGAAAATTTTTTATGGCAAAAGTTTACTACGAAAAAGACTGCGACTTAGGCAAGCTCACAGGAAAGAAAATCGCAATCATCGGTTACGGTTCACAGGGACATGCACACGCATTAAATTTGAGAGATTCAGGCTGCGATGTTATCGTAGGATTGTATAAAGGCGGAAAATCATGGCCTGTTGCTGAAGCTGACGGCTTCAAAGTTATGACGGTCAGTGAATGCACAAAGGAAGCTGACATTATCATGATATTAATCAACGATGAAAAACAGGCTGACCTTTACAGAAACGAAATCGCTCCTTACCTTACTGAAGGAAAAACTATAGCGTTTGCTCACGGATTTAATATTCGTTACAAACAAATCGTTGCTCCTAAGGGCGTTGATGTTTTCATGGCAGCTCCTAAAGGCCCGGGACACACAGTCAGAAGCCAGTACGTTGCAGGCAAGGGAGTTCCTTGTTTAGTAGCTGTTGAACAGGACGCTTCAGGGAAATGCCTTGACACAGCTTTAGCATATATCGCAGGAATTGGCGGTGCAAGAGCAGGCGTTCTTGAAACAACAATGCAGCAGGAAACCGAAACAGATTTATTCGGAGAACAGACAGTATTATGCGGAGGCGTTGTTGATTTAATGCAGTGCGGATTTGAAGTGCTCTGCGAGGCAGGATATGATCCTGTCAACGCATATTTTGAATGTATACATGAGATGAAATTAATTATCGATCTCGTAAACAGAGGCGGCGTTGCTGCAATGAACTATTCGATTTCAGACACCGCTGAATTTGGTGAATATGTTTCAGGGCCTCGTGTACTTCCTCATGAAGAAATCAAAGCCAATATGAGAAAAGTTTTGTCGGATATTCAGGACGGAACATTCGCAGGAAAATGGATCGCTGAAAATAAAAACGGCAGGACGTTCTTTAATTCAAAGAGAGATCAATTAGCAAAACACCCGATGGAAGTTATCGGAAAACAGTTAAGAGAGCAAATGTTATGGAAGGACGGCTCAAGCCTCGATGACGTATCGAAGTAACAACATCAAAGCCGGAGTTGAAAGAACTCCTAACGTAAGTTTGCTTTATGCTCTCGGACTTACAAAAGAAGAAATTCAACGTCCTATAATCGGGGTTGTAAATTCTTTCAGCGAAGTTGTTCCGGGACATATGCACCTCGATAAAATTGCTCAAGCCGTTAAAGAAGGAATTTATGCTGCGGGCGGAACTCCTTTAATGTTTCCTGCAATAGCCGTTTGTGATGGAATTGCTATGGGACATGTAGGAATGAAATATTCTTTAGTGTCTCGTGATTTAGTTGCTGATTCTACGGAAGCTATGGCGATTGCTCATCAGTTTGACGGTTTGGTAATGATTCCGAATTGCGACAAAAATGTTCCTGGTTTATTAATGGCTGCTGCAAGGTTAAATATTCCTGCGATATTTTGTGCAGGAGGGCCGATGTTAGCAGGGCATTTGAAGGACGGCAGGAGAACTTGTTTAAGCCATATGTTTGAAGCTGTAGGAGCTTATCACGCAGGTAAACTTGATGAAGCCGGCGTTGATGATTACACCGAAAATGCTTGTCCTTCATGCGGATCATGTTCTGGAATGTACACGGCAAATTCAATGAACTGTTTAACCGAAGCTATAGGAATGTCATTGAGAGGTAACGGAACAATTCCTGCTCCATATTCAGCAAGAATAAGGCTCGCAAAATTAACAGGCATGAAAATTATGGAGCTTGTCGAAAAAAATATCCGTCCCAGAGACATAATGACAGCTCAGGCTTTCAATAATGCTGAAGCTGTTGATATGGCATTAGGTTGTTCGACAAACACTATGTTACATTTGCCCGCAATAGCTCATGAGGCAGGCGTTGAAATTAATTTGAGCCATGCTAACGAAATCAGCGAACGCACTCCTAATTTATGTCATTTAGCACCTGCAGGAGATACTTTCATGGAAGATTTAGACAGGGCAGGAGGAGTTTATGCCGTAATGAATGAACTTGCGAAGAAAAATTTAATCGACACTTCATTAATTACAGCAACAGGAAAAACTATCGCTGAAAATATTAAGGACGCAAAAAATTTAGACACGAATATAATTCGTCCGATTGAAAATCCTTATTCATCAACAGGCGGTATAGCGGTCTTAAAAGGCAACTTGGCTCCTGACGGCTGCGTTGTAAAACGTTCGGCGGTAGCTCCTGAGATGATGAAACATGAAGGGTCTGCGAGAGTTTTTGACTCTGAAGATGACGCAATTAAAACAATTTATGCCGGAGGAATTAAAGCCGGAGATGTTGTAGTAATTCGTTATGAAGGGCCTAAAGGCGGGCCTGGAATGCGAGAGATGTTAAACCCAACTTCAGCGATTTGCGGAATGGGGCTTGATACGAGTGTAGCATTAATTACGGACGGAAGATTTTCGGGAGCAACAAGGGGCGCAAGTATCGGCCATGTATCACCCGAAGCAGCATCAGGCGGAAATATCGGTTTAGTTCATGAAGGCGATATTATCAGCATAGATATTAACAATTACAAAATCGAGTTAAAAGTTTCTGATGAAGAACTTGCAAAACGTCGAGCAACTTGGACACCTAACGAACCTAAAATCAAGACAGGATATTTGGCACGTTACGCAAAACTTGTTACTAGTGCTGACAAGGGAGCAATTTTAGAATAGTTAATAACAAAGAACCTCTGAAAAATTTTGGAGGTTCTTTTTCATATGAAAATATTAATTATCAATTTCTCTTATAACTTTACAAGGATTTCCAGCAGCAAAACTGTTCGGAGGTATATCTCTCGTTACAACGCTCCCTGCCCCGATAACGCTGCCGTCTCCAATCGTTACTCCTCCGACTACTGTTACGTTTGAAGCAAGCCAGCAATTATTTCCGATTTTTATCGGCTTCCCGTATTCAAGCACTGTAATTTCTCCATTAGGCATTTGTTTCGGATTTCGTTCTTGATATTTTAACGGGTGTAAGGGAGTTAATAATGAAACATTTGTCCCTAACATCACATTGTTCCCTATTGTTACAGGACATACATCTAAAATCGTTGTGTTGAAATTTGCGTAAAAATTTTTCCCGATGAAAATATTTTTCCCGTAATCAAAAAATATAGGCCCTTGAAAATATATTTCTTCCTCGTCAAAATCTGCTAATAAATCTCTCAATATTGCGCAGCGTGTTTCTTCATCTGTTTCAAACGTCTGATTAAATTGCGTGCAAAGTCTGTGTGCTTTATGCCTCATCATAACAAGCTCATCATCAGCAGGATTATATAATTCTCCCGCAATCATTTTTTCTCGTTCAGTCATTAATTTTCTCTCCTTAATTTTATTTTCATGTTAATTATAGTATATGAAAAAAAATTTATTTTAATTTTTAAGTTTGACAAAAAATTTATAAATTAATAAAATATTCGCCATTAAAATTTCGGGAAGGATTTTTATTTGTAAAATGACGAAAATTTTTAT
>CALBPU010000185.1 GCA_937899395.1 uncultured Fretibacterium sp. | reverse complement strand
AGATGATCGGGCACACAATCGCTGTTCATAACGGACGTATGCACCTTCCCGTTTATATCAGCGAAAATATGGTCGGCCATAAACTCGGTGAATTTGCTCCTACGAGAAAATTCGGACACCATGCCGGACAGGACAAAAAGAAATAAGGAGAATTAAATCATGGCAGATAATTTAACAACAGCAACAGCTATGACGAAAAATGCCAGAATTTCCCCGTATAAAGTCCGTCAGGTATTGGAATTAATTCGCGGAAAAAGTGCAGAAAAAGCCGTAACCATATTAAAGTTCAGCGACAAAAAAGCCGCAAGAATGATTTTGAAGGTGCTTAACAGTGCAATGGCAAACGCAGAGCATAATTACGGAATGGATCTCGACAAATTGTATGTCGCTGAGGCATTCGCTAATCAGGGACCTATGATGAAGAGATTTCGCCCTGTTTCAATGGGACGTGCCCACCCTTATGTGCATAAAACATCGCATATAACGGTTACGCTCGGCGAACGTCATCAGGAGGAAAAGAAATAATGGGACAGAAAGTTCACCCAGTAGGCTATCGTCTCGGTGTCTCAACTGAATGGCAATCGAGATGGTACGCAGACAAAAAGAATTACGCAAAAAAATTACATGAAGATATAAAGCTGCGTAAATACATTATGAAGAAGTGGGAAGGCGCAGGAATTTCACGAATCGAGATCGAGCGTGTAGGGCCTGTTATCCGTTTCACAATTCATACGGCTAGACCGGGCGTTGTCATCGGTAAAGGCGGCAATGAAATTCAGAACATCAAAAATGAACTTCAGGTCATCACCGGCGGCAAAGTCATGGTAAACGTTCATGAAATCAAAAATCCTGACGTTGAGGCTCAATTAGTCGCTGAAGGTATTGCAAGCTCACTTGAACGCAGAGTTTCATTCAGAAGAGCAATGAAGCAGGCTATCTTCAGAGCTACTAAAGCAGGCGTAAAAGGTATTAAAGCTCAGGTTGCAGGCCGTTTGGGCGGTGCAGAAATTGCCCGTACAGAATGGTATAACGAAGGTCAGTTGCCTCTTTCAACGATTAGAGCTGACATTGATTACGGTTTCGCAGAAGCTGTAACAATGTATGGAGTTATCGGCTGCAAGATCTGGATTTACAGAGACAGAGAACACGAGAAGGCTCAAGCTCCGGCACGTCCGGCTCGCAACAGGCCAGCGAATAAGGGGGCGCAGCAATAATGTTAATGCCAAGCCGTGTAAAATTCCGTAAGTCCCACAGATCCCCTTTAAGAGGGATTTCAAAGGGCGGTACTGAAATTTCATTCGGAGATTACGGCATTCAGGCTCTCGAAAACGTTTGGCTCACAGCTCGTCAAATCGAGGCTACCCGTGTCGCAATTTCACGTAAGATGAAAAAGGGCGGAAAAATTTGGATCAGAGTTTTCCCCGACAGACCTTATACAAAGAAACCTCTTGAAACCCGTATGGGTAAGGGAAAAGGCGCGCCTGAATTTTGGGTTGCAGCAGTAAAAAGAGGCCGCATTCTGTTTGAGTTCTCAGGAATTTCAGAGGACTTAGCACAGGAGGCTTTCAGAACAGCAAGCCATAAATTGCCCATAAAGGTTCGCATGGTACGCAGCGGAGGGAGTGATTAGCCTGATGGATGCAAGCGTGAAGCCGGAAAAACTCAGAGAGCTTACAACTGAAGAGATAGCCGCAAAAGTTAAGGAATATAAGACCGAATTATTTAACCTTCGTTTTCAGAATGCTGTCGGGCACTTGAAGAATACAAGCCGTATACGTGAGGTCAGAAAGACTATCGCTAGACTTCTGACTATAGCATCTGAGAAGGCCGTTACAGAAAAGGAAGCAGCAAAAAATGCCGAGTAAAGTTAGAACGGGTATCGTAGTCAGCAACAAAATGGACAAAACTATCGTTGTTCGTGTTGAACGTATGGCCGAACACCCGTTATATGGAAAAAGAATAAAGCGCGCAAAAAAATATGTGGCTCATGACGCTGAAAATCAGTGCGGAATGGGAGACGAAGTGCGTATCAAAGAGACAAGACCTTTAAGCAAAACCAAACGCTGGGAACTTGTTGAAATTATGCGTAAAGCTCCTGTTTTCGGAACTGAAGCTGAAGGTTCAGAGGAGGTTTCAGAATAAATGATTCAATTAACAAGTGTTCTGAACGTTGCTGATAATTCAGGCGCAAGGAAATTATTCTGCATTCAAGTTATGGGCGGAAGTAAAAGACGTTACGGAACTATTGGCGATGTTATCGTCGCTTCAGTCCGTGAAGCCATTCCGAACAGCAATATTGCAAAGGGCAGCGTAGTTAAAGCCGTCATAGTCAGAACAAAAAAAGAAGTCAGACGCAAGGACGGAACTTATGTTCGTTTCGATGATAACGCAGCAGTATTAATCGACGCTAACGGTGAACCCAGAGGTACGAGAATTTTCGGGCCTGTCGGTCGTGAACTCAGAGCGAAAAAATATATGCGTATATTGTCGCTTGCTCCTGAAGTCGTATAGGAGATATTGAAAATGTCAGTAAGATTAAAGAAGAATGATCGGGTTAAGGTAATCTCCGGTAAAGACAAAGGCAAAGAGGGAAAAATTATCCGCCGCATTCCTGAGCGTGATTTAGTCGTCATTGAAGGCGTTAATATGGTTTCACGCCATGTTAAACCTTCACAGAATAACCCTCAGTCCGGAATTATTAAGCAGGAAGCCCCGATTTATGCGAGCAAAGTAATGCTTGTGTGCCCTCAGTGCGGAAAAGCTACAAGAGTAGGTGCTTCGTTTCTTGAGAGCGGCAAAAAAGTCCGTGTCTGCAAAAAGTGCGGAGAAATTATAGACCGTGGAGGACTTTAAGCCATGACACCGAGAATGCTTGAAAAATACAAAGGCGAAGTCGCTCCTGCATTATTGCGAGAGTTCGGTTATAAAAACGTAATGCAGCTTCCGAAAATCGAAAAAGTCGTCGTTAATATTGGTGTTGGCGATGCTAAACTCGATATTAAATTCATGGACGCAGCAATTAATGAACTCAGAGCAATTACAGGCCAGCAGCCGCTCTTAAAACGTGCAAAGAAATCAATAGCAGGTTTCAAAGTCCGTCAGAATATGCCCGTAGCTTGTGCCGTAACTTTAAGAGGCGCAAAAATGTGGGAGTTTCTCGACAGATTAATCTCGTTGGCTTTACCCGGAATTAAAGATTTTCAGGGAATTACGAGAAAAGGTTTTGACGGACGGGGAAATTATAATTTAGGCTTGAAAGAGCAGTTAATTTTCCCTGAAATAAGCTATGACAAAGTTATAAGATCCAGAGGTATGAATGTCTCTATCGTTACAACAGCAAAAACTGACGAAGAAGCTTTTGCATTGTTAAAGGGACTTGGAATGCCTTTCAGAACAGGGGGCACAAATTAAAAAATGGCAAGAAAAGCATTAAAACTTAAAGCTCAGCTCCCTCCGAAATTCAGCACGAGACGCTATAACAGATGTCCGTTATGCGGAAGGATTCACGGCTATATCAGAATGTTCGATATGTGCCGCTGCTGCTTCAGAAAAATGGCACGTGAGGGAGCATTCCCCGGCGTTGTCAAATCGAGCTGGTAAGGGGGAAGGTCAAATTGTACGTAAATGACCCTGTAGCTGATATGCTCACAAGGATTCGTAACGCTAATTTAACTTATGCTGAGAGCGTTGACGTACCTTCGAGCAAAATGAAAATAGCCTTAGCAAGAATCTTAAAGGACGAGGGCTATATTAAAAATTTCAGAATGATGACAGATCCTGCGAAACCTTACAGTGAAATCAGGATTTATCTTTCATACGGAAATAAACGAGAACGTGTAATTCAGGGACTTAGAAGAATTAGCAAACCCGGCCGCAGAATTTATGTCGGAAGCGATAAATTACCTGTCGTAATGGGCGGTTTAGGATTAGCAATTCTTTCAACGTCTAAAGGCTTAAAGACCGGTGCTGAAGCTAATAAGCTCGGTCTCGGCGGCGAAGTTCTCTGCTATGTCTGGTAGGAGGTAAAAAATCATGTCTCGTATTGGACGTAAAGCAGTTGATATTGTTAAAGGCTCAAGCGTTGAAGTCAAAGGCACTGACATAATAGTTAAAGGCCCTAAAGGTGAACTTCACGCAAAATTAATGCCCGGTATCGTCGTCGATGTTGAAGAAGCAAAAGTAACAGTCTCACGAACCAATGAGGAAAAGCAAACAAGAGCATGGCACGGAATGACAAGAGCTTTGATTGCTAACATGGTTACGGGAGTTACAACAGGCTTCTCAAAAACTATGGAAATCGTCGGAGTAGGTTGGAGAGCCGCATTACAGGGTAAAAAACTTGTGATGAACTTAGGCTATTCACACCCGATTGAATTCACTCCTCCAGAAGGAATTGAAATCGTAGTAGAAAACCCGATTAAATTTCATGTAAGAGGAATTGATAAAGAATTAGTAGGTCAGACATGTGCCTTGATTAAAAAATTTAGACCGCCTGAGCCTTATCATGGAAAAGGTATTAAATTTGAAAATGAGTACATTCTCCGCAAGGCTGGAAAGACGGGTGCGAAATAATTTATCATGAAAAAAAGATCAAGAAATGATATGCGCGTTATAAGGCATGAAAGACTCCGCCGCACTCTTTCGGGAACCGCTGAAAGACCCCGTCTGTGCGTGTTCAGAAGCCTTAAAAATATTTATGTTCAGGTTATTGACGATGAAAAAGGCCACACATTAGTCAGTGCTTCAACTCTTGAGAAGGTTTTACAGCCTGAACTCAAGGGAGGCTGCAACATCGCTGCGGCAAAAGTAATCGGCAAAACTATCGCTGAACGTGCAAAGGCTAAAGGAATTAATACAGTCGTATTTGACAGAGGCGGACATGCCTATCACGGAAAAATTATGGCAGTTGCAGATGCTGCCCGTGAAGGAGGGCTAGTATTCTAAAATGCCTAGAAGAAATGATGCAGAAGTTGTAGAATTACAGGAGCGTGTCGTCGCTATTAACCGTGTCAGCAAAGTTGTAAAAGGCGGAAAACGTTTCAGATTTGCTGTTTTAGTTGCGGTTGGTGATGGCGTTGCTCGTGTCGGAACAGGTATCGGAAAAGCTAAGGAAATCGCTGAAGCAGTTCGTAAGGGAATTGAAAAAGCCAAAAAGAATATGGTTACAGTTCGTCATGACGAAGATACAATCCCTCATCCTGTTGTAGGTGAATTTGGAGCTGCAAGAGTTTTGTTAAAGCCGTGTCCTAAAGGTACAGGAGTTATTGCAGGCGGTGTTGTCCGTGCAATTCTTGAGCTTGGCGGAGTTAAAGACGTTGTAACAAAAGTTACGGGTCGTACTGCAAACGCTATCAATATTGCCCATGCAACTGTTGAAGCAATAAAGAACACGAGAACTGAAAGCGAAATTATGAAGCTCAGAGGCTTGGTAAAAGATGCCGAAGAAGAAACGACAGAAAATGTTGAGGCTGCTCCTGTTGAAGAAGCAGAAGCAGAAGTAAAAGTCGGGGAGTAATTCACAATGGCAAAAATTAAAGCAAAGTGGATTAAAAGCGCAATAAGTTTTCCCGAAAGACAGAAACGCACGATTAAAGCTCTCGGATTTAAGAAATTAAATTCAGAGGTTGAACACGAGGACACGCCCCAAGTAAGAGGCATGATTGAACACGTGCGTCATCTTGTTAAATGGGAGGTAGTCGAATAATGTTGACGTTGCACGATTTACACCCTGCTAAAGGCTCAACGCATAAATCAAAGCGTCTTGGTCAGGGTATCGGAAGCGGAACGGGCAAAACTTCAGGTAAAGGTCATAAGGGCGATAAATCAAGAACGGGCGGCGGAGTTCGTCCGGGTTTTGAGGGAGGCCAGATGCCTTTAACCAGAAGAACACCTAAACGCGGATTTAATAACGCAAGGTTTGCTAAAGTTTTTCAGCCTGTAAATCTCGGAATTCTTGCCAAAAAATTTGAAGCAGGAGCAGAGATTGACACTGAAGCTTTATTCAATGCAAGAGTTATACGCAAGAAGAATATTCCCGTTAAAATTCTTGCAGACGGCGAATTAAACAAAGCATTAAAAATTAAAGCGGCCGCATTCAGTGCAGAAGCAATCAAAAAGATTGAGGCTGCCGGCGGAACTCATGAGGTAGTGTAATGTTCGGGTCATTGGGAGATATTTTCAGATTACCCGACCTGAAACGCAGGATATTTTTCACTATCTTCATACTGTTTATATTCAGGCTCGGAGCTTATATTCCAAGTCCCGGAGTTGATAGAGCGGCTTTGGCCAATCTATTCAGCACCGGCGGCGGCGTTATGGACTTCTTGAATTTATTTTCAGGAGGTGCTTTGAGCCGTTTTGGAATTTTTTCGCTCGGTGTTGCTCCGTATATTAACTCAAGTATCGTTATGCAGTTGCTTGTTGTAATTTTCCCGTATCTTGAGAAATTACAAAAGGACAGTGCTGACGGTCATAAAAAGATTACTCAATGGACAAGATACGGAGCTGTTGTTTTTGCGGTAGTTCAGGCAATCGGAATGACTGCGTGGTTACGAGGTCTCGGAATTATGCAGGGCGGATTTTTCGATTGGCTTTTAGTAATCATAACTCTTGTTTCAGGTTCGGTCGCTGTAATGTGGCTCGGTGAAGAATTAACGGATCACGGAATAGGTAACGGAATTTCATTGTTGATTTTCGCTGGTATCGTTGCAAGAATCCCTGAAGCTATTTTGCAGACTTGGAGCATGGTTCGTTTAGGTTCGTTAAGCGTCATTGCTTTATTGGTCGGAATTGTCTTAATGGTCGTGGTTGTAGCTGGCTGTATTTTGTTACAGGAAGGCCAGAGACGTTTACCCGTTCAATATGCAAAACGAGTTGTCGGAAACAAAATTTACGGCGGTCAAAGCACTTTCATTCCGTTGAAAGTTAATCAGTCAGGAGTTATCCCGATAATTTTCGCAAGCTCACTGTTAATTTTCCCGTACACAATCGCAAATTATTTCAGCGAAAGTTCCGTCGGAAGATTTATCAGCGCAATGTTCACTCCGAATAGCGCATTCTATATTGTGTGTTATGTTGCCTTGATAATTTTCTTCTCGTATTTTTACACGGCAGTTGTCTTTAATCCTACAGACATTGCAAACAACATGAAAAAATACGGAGGATTTATTTTAGGCATAAGACCCGGACAGCCTACTTCGGATTATATTACGAGAGTTATGGAAAGAATTACGCTCGGAGGAGCAGTATTTCTTGCAATAATAGCTTTAATTCCGAATTTAATGTCGTCCGTTCTCAACATCAGAAGTTTTTATTTCGGAGGTACAGCGGTTTTAATCGTTGTAGGTGTTGCGATGGATACGATTAATCAAATTGAAGCCCAGTTATTAATGCGCCACTATGACGGAATTTTGAAGAAGTCGGGCGGACGTAAAGGGCTTTTAAGGGGTTAAAGATGAGATTAGTATTACTTGGTGCGCCTGGTGCTGGAAAAGGTACTCAGGCTGCTTTTCTCAAAGAACGTTACGGGCTTGCTCATATTTCGACGGGCGATTTGTTCAGATTTAATCTCAAAAATCAAACTCCTGTGGGACTTGAAGCTAAAAAATTCATGGACGCAGGGCAATTAGTTCCAGATGAGATCGTAATGAGAATGACGGGCGAAAAATTGAGCGAGTTCAAAAATAATGAGGGCTTTATGCTTGACGGTTTCCCCAGAACTGTAGCTCAGGCAGAATTTCTTGAGACTAAAACGAAAATTGACGGCGTAATTTTATTTAACATTGACGATGAAACTATCGTTAAAAGATTAACAAGCCGTGCCGTTTGCAGGGACTGTGGAAACGTAACAAACATTCATGAGCATGATAAATGCCCTTTGTGTAATGGAGAACTTTACAGGCGTGATGATGATAATGAGACTACAATACGAAGCCGTTTGAAAGTTTTTCATGAACAGACAGAGCCTTTAATTGTTTTTTACCGTGCAAAAAATTTATTGCTCGAAGTCAATGCCGGCGGCGAAAAAAAGCCCGAAGAAGTTTTTGCAAGTGTCGTTGAGTTATTAAATCATGATAAAAATTAAAAGCTCTGAAGATATAAAACTCATGATGATTGCCGGACGTGTTACGGCGGAAGTTCTTGATATTATGCGCGAGGTTGTTAAGCCGGGAATTTCAACTGGTGAATTAGACCGTATCGCAGAAGAACATATCCGCAAGAATAACGGCACTCCGGCATTCAAAAATTATCGCCCTATGTTGAGCATGACACCTTTTCCAGGTACAATATGTGCTTCGGTGAATGACGAAATTATTCACGGTATACCTGATTTTAACAGGATACTTGAAGAAGGCGACATTATCAGCGTAGATGTAGGAGCGTGTGTGAACGGCTGGTTCGGTGATGCGGCTTGCACTTATCCCGTAGGTTCGATCAGTGATGAGAGAAAAAAATTGCTCGAAGTTACTGAAGATTCATTGAACAAAGCAATAGCTTCGGCATTAAAAGGAAACACACTCGGCGATATTGGAAATGCAGTTGAAAGTTACGTCAAGCCTCTCGGTTATGGAATAGTTCGGGACTATACAGGGCACGGAATCGGAAAAAAAATGCACGAGGCTCCCCAAATTCCGAATTACGGCAAAGCAGGACAGGGAATGACGTTAAAAGCTGGCATGACTATAGCTATTGAGCCTATGATTATGTCCGGGCGTGAAGATGTTAAAGTCGGTTCAAACGGTTGGACAGTTTCAACCAAAGACGGATCTGACGCAGCGCATTTTGAACGCTCGATTGTAATTCTTGACGATGGGCCGGAGATTTTAACTAAATGGCAGAGTTCAAGATAGGCCAGATTGTAATTTCAAGACAAGGCAAAGATACGGGTCTTAAATATGTTGTATCGGGCTTTGAAGCTGACGGTAAAATAAAATTAATCAGACCGCCAAAGTTTAATGTTTCAAAACCTAAAACAAAAAACCCGAAACATTTGCAATCGACGTTAAGATGTGCTGAAAATTTGTTAGATTTAATTAAGGCAGGTAAAAACATTGACGCAGGATTTTTTTTCAGTTTTTTAGGAGCTTAGGGGTAGAAAATTAATGGCAAACTCCGGCAAAGAAGAAGTAATCGAAGTTAAGGGCGTAATTTCAGAACCGTTACCGAACGCAATGTTCAGAGTTGAACTTGAAAACGGACACCGTGTTCTGGCTCATGTCAGCGGAAAAATGAGAATGCACTTCATCAGGATTTTACCGGGTGATAAAGTGTTAGTGGAAATTTCCCCGTATGATTTAACAAGGGGAAGAATAATTTATCGTTATAAATAGTTTAAGGTGGTATTGAAATATGAAAGTAGGGCCTTCAGTAAAGCCTATTTGTGAATATTGCAGAGTAATCCGCCGTCATGGAGTTGTGCGCGTAATTTGCAGCCGCAATCCACGACATAAACAGCGTCAGGGTGTCAGGAGGTAATTAAATGGCACGTATCGCAGGTGTAGATTTGCCGAGAGAAAAAAGAATTGAAATCGGCTTAACGTATATTTTCGGAATCGGCTTAAAAACAGCTCAGAACATTTTGGCCAAAACAGGTGTAAATCCTGATACAAGAGTCAAAGATTTGGACGAAGCCGACACACAGAAACTTCGCCGTGAAATCGAGGACAATTACAAAGTCGAAGGCGATTTAAGACGCGAAATTTCTATGAACATTAAACGCTTAATTGATATTGGCTGCTACAGAGGCCAGCGTCATCGTCTCGGTCTTCCAGTCAGAGGTCAGCGCACTAAAACTAACGCTAGAACCCGTAAAGGTCCGAGAAGAACTGTTGCTAACAAGAAAATGGCAACGAAATAAAGCAGCTTAAACAGGAGGTAGTCAAAGTTGGCAAAAAGAACAGCGCAGGCACGTAAAGGCAAAAGACGTGAAAAGAAAAATATAAATTACGGAGTTGCGCATATCTATTCGACGTTTAACAACACGATCATGTGCATTAGCGACAAAGCAGGAAATATTATTACTTGGGCTAGCGGCGGCAATGTCGGTTTCAAAGGTGCAAGAAAATCAACACCGTTTGCTGCTCAGACTGCTGCGTCTCAAGTTGCAAAGGTCGCTCAGGATCAGGGAGTTCAGGAAATTGACGTTATAGTCAAAGGGCCGGGACCGGGACGTGAAAGCGCGATCAGGTCATTACAGGCTGCCGGACTTCAAGTAAACTTGATTAAAGACGCTACGCCTATTCCTCATAACGGGTGCAGACCTCCGAAGAGGCGACGTGTCTAAAATCCTAAAAGGAGTTTTGGAACTTGGAGAACACCAAATTTAAGGTCTATATCGAAGAAAAAACTCAGGATTACGGAAGAATTTTCATTGAACCTCTTGAAAGAGGTTACGGAGATACTCTCGGCAATGCTTTAAGACGGCTGCTTCTCTCTTCAATCAGAGGAGCCGCTGTTGTTGCCGTGAGCATTGACGGAATACTTCACGAATTCAGCACAATTAAAGGAGTTAGGGAAGACGTTCTGGAAATTTTAATGAACCTCAAACGTATTCCCATACGGGCAAAAAATCAGGATATTCAGCTTGAGGACGGTTATAAAGTTATTACGTTAGACTCTGATGACATAATTAAAGACCAAAAAGATTTTTTCACACGTGAAGTTAATCCCGGCACTATTACAGCTAAAGACATGCCGAGAGATCATGATTTTGAGTTTTGCGGAGACGGTGTTTTATGCACTCTTGAACCTGACGCTCATTTAATCATGGAAATTTACGTGCAGCTTGGAACAGGTTATTTATCAGCAGAACGTGAAAGACCTTCTCAACCTCCTCTGCCTATAAACGCTCTCTTAACAGATGCTATATTTTCACCCGTAAAGCGTGTTAATTATCAGATTGATCAGGCAAGAGTTGGACAAAGTATTGACTATGACAGATTATTGCTTGAAGTCTGGACTAACGGAGCCGTTACGCCTGAAGCAGCAGTTGAACAGGCCGCAAGGATCGCCGAAGATTATTTCAGACAGGTAGCCGAAACAATTACTTCAGCTCCGATAATGGCACCGATTGAAGAAAAAAAGCCTGATGAACCTGTCAGTACTGATGACAAAACAACGGACAAGAAACCGACAGCAAAGAAACCTGTTGTTAAACCTGTCGTTCTCATTGATGCTCGCCCGATTCAGGATCTCAATTTCTCAATCAGGAGCATAAATTGTTTACTTAGGGGCGGCGTAAAAACAGTTGGAGATCTTATCAGCAAATCACGTGATGAGCTTCTGAAAATCAGGCATCTCGGGAAAAAATCACTTGATGAAATAGATGAGAAACTCGAAGAATATGGTTTACATCTAAGCCCTTCATCAGCACCATCAGAAGATTTTGAGACAGTTGAAGGTTTCTCGAGTGATAAACCTGCCGATGAACTTTTAGACGAGATTAACGGAGTAACAGAGGATTTACTCGATAAAGTTTCAGATGAAGCACATGAAAAAACAGAAGTAAAAGAAGTAAAAGAAGAAGAACCTGAACTTCTGCCAGATGTTTTTGATGAGCCTGAAGCTGAAGCTCCTGAAACAGTTGTTGAGGAACCTAAAACTAAATCTAAAGCTAAGACAGCCAAGAAAGTTAAAGAACCTAAAGAAGCCGAAGGAGTAAAAGAGGAAAAGAAAGAGAAAAAATCTAAGTCTGCTAAAAAGTCAGATGTAGCAGAAAAAACTGATAAACCCAAAACTAAATCTAAGGCAAAAATTAAGGTCGAAGCTGAAGAAGAAGTTAAAGAGGCAGAAAAGATTGTTGAGGAGCCTGAAAAAGTCGAAGCTTCTGAAGTTCCTGAACCTAAAAAAACTAAAGCAGCGAAAAAAGTTAAAGAGCCTGAACCTGAAGAGGACAAAGCTGTTGAAGAAGTAAAAGAAGTTGAAGAGGTTAAAGAGGAAAAGAAATCTAAGACTACCAAGACAGCTTCAAAAACTGCTGCAAAAAAATCTGATACAAAGGCTAAGTCTGAAGCTAAACCGAAAAAATCAGGCAAGAAAAAAGAATAGGAAGTGTAATTAAAATTGAGACATCATGTTGACCATAGAACGCTCGGACGTTACGGAAGCCACAGAAGGTTAATGCTGGGGAACATGGCCGCAAGTTTATTTCTCAACGGCAGCATTACCACAACTGTAACCCGTGCAAAAGAACTTCGCCGTGTCGCTGAAAAATTAATCACTAGGGCAAGAGGCGGAAGCGTTCACGATATTCGAGTAGTATTCTCAAAAATGCCTCATAAGCAGGCAGCTACGAAATTATTTCAGGAAATCGCTCCGAAATATAAAAGTTTCGATAAGGGCGGTTACACAAGGATAGTCAAGCTTGGAGCTCGTAAAGGCGACGGCTCACCTATGGCAGTGATAGAACTTGTTGAACGAGAAGCAGAACAGAAATAATACAGCATTTATTGAGACACGATCTATATCGTTCTCTTATGATGAAAAAACTACGGGACGGACTTTGCAGAACGTCTCGTTTATTATTAATAAAGGAGAACGTGTTGCGATTCTCGGTCATAACGGTTCAGGTAAATCAACCCTAGTTAAAATTTTAGGCGGACTTTTTGATCCTGATGAAGGAGCTTGTTTTATTGAGGGCATTGATATTCGGGAAATGGATTTTAAGAGCCTGCGAAAAAAAATCGGCATGGTTTTTCAAGACCCTGAAAATCAAATTGTAGCTGCTATGGTTGAGGACGATGTTGCATTTGCTCCCGAAAATCAAGGATTATCACCCGATGAAATTCAAATTCGTGTTGATATGGCATTGGCTGCTACAAATATGCGGCATAAACAAAATTCTTCCGTTGAAGCTTTATCAGGCGGCGAAAAACAAAGAGTAGCTATTGCAGGGGCATTGGCTGCTGATGTTGAGTGCTTAATTCTCGATGAACCCACGGCAATGTTAGACCCTGAAAGCCGATTCAAAATTGAAAAAGTCCTTCGCTATCTTCACAAAGAGAAAATGACGATTATACAAATAACTCATCAGATTGACGCAGAAAATTTTGATGACATTCAGAAAATAATAGTGCTTTCTCACGGTGAGGTTAAATGGCAGGGAACTTGTGAAGAATTTTGGAACGCTGCTGAGGAACTCGGATTTGATTTACCAGATGAATTAAAGCTGAAAAGATATTTTGAAGCTAAAAACATAACCATAGAGAAAATAAACCCTTCTGTTTCACTTCATTCAACATCTCCCCTTCGCAGGGGAGACGAGAAACTTGCCACCCCTGACAAGGGGAGGGGAACCGCTCCAGCGGTGGAGGGATTATTCAAGATCGAAAATCTTTCATTCGGTTATGATAAAAACAGTTATGCCCTCAAAAATATAACTTCCGAAATTTTTTCAGGTCAATGGCTCTCCATAATCGGCAGAACAGGAAGCGGAAAATCTACGTTAGTTCAACATCTCAATGCTTTATACAAAATTCAGGAAGGCAAAATTATTTTCGACGGCGAAAATTTACCTCAAAAAGGCGAGGAAGTTCATTCTTTGAGGCAAAAAGTCGGATTGGTTTTTCAACACCCTGAAGATCAATTATTTTCATCAACTGTAAAAGACGAATTGGCTTTTGCACCTAAAAACGCAGGTTTCAAAGGTTCAAAATTAGATGAGGCGATTTTTTACGGGCTTGAATGTGTCGGACTTGATAAAAATTTTCTCGAACGTTCACCCATTGCTTTATCAGGCGGCGAAAGAAGGCTTGTAGCGATTGCTTCGGTGTTATCGGCCAAACCCGAATGCGTTGTCCTTGATGAACCCTTAGCAGGGCTTGACGCTTCGTATCAGAAAAAAATTTTGTCAATGCTCGGAAATTTAAGGGATGAAGGCAAAACCGTTATAACAATTTCACACGATTTGAATATGGCTTTGAATTTCAGCGATAGGATTTTGATTTTGAGGCACGGCGAAAAAATTAAAGAAGGTTCACCCTATGAAGTCATTGATGAATTAATGAAAGTCCTTTCACCTGAAACATGGCCGGACGTTTTAAGGATTTCAAACGAAATTAACAAGGTCAATAAAAATTTTCCGTTACTTTATAATTATCAGGATTTCATATCATGTATTTCTCAAATATAAGTTTTGGTCAATATATTCCGACAGGTTCGTTTATTCATAAATTAGACCCTAGAGCAAAATTATTTTCGTTGTTAATAATAGTGTCGTTTATATTTCCTGCGAAAAATTTTGTTCAAGTATGTTTATGGACAGCAATTCTTGCAGGAGTTGTTTATGTGTCGAAAATTTCATGGCTGGCACTCCTAAAAGCTGCAAGACCCGTTTTTTTCCTCATAGCGTTTGCTTTTATATTCAATATTATTTCAGGATATTTCAGGAATGAATTAATTCAATCATTTTTTATAGGATTATTTACTTCGATGAGGTTGTTTGTGCTGATGTTATTTGCCGTAATACTTCCGTTGACCACAACACCTTTGGAACTTTCAGACGGATTGGACAATCTTTTAAGACCACTTGAAAAAATAAAATTTCCTGCTCATGAATGTGCAATGATGATAGGAATGGCACTGAGATTTATACCGTTATTAATGCACGAGACCGACAAAATTATTCGTGCTCAATTATCAAGAGGTGCAAGGCTTGATCAGGGAAATTTATTTCAGAAGATTAAATCTTTTTTTCCTGTATTAATTCCGTTATTCATAATAATTTTCAGACGTGCTGATGAAATCGCTACAGCAATGGAAGCACGAGGCTATGACGGAGGAGAAGGACGTACCAGACGAAGACCTTTAATCTGGAAATTTAAGGACACATTAGTGATTTTAATTTCAGTTTTAATATCAGTAATAATATTTTTCAGTTGATAAAATATGGAAATATAATAGATTTTTCCCTCTCTAAAAATTTTTTGAATATGGAGAGGGATTATTAATTTATTTGCACGGACTGTAACCGCATGAAAAGCAATATTCACAGCCCGAAATCATTTCTAAAGGCGCTCCGCATTCAGGACAAATTAAATCCTTATCGCTTAATTTCGCAACAGTAACCTTCCTGTCGATTAATTTATCAAGCAGCAAAGCTATTGCATCAGGAATTGACCTAGCTACATGATCATCATCGGAATTTAACATCCAATATTCTTTTCCCGATAAGCCTCTTAACGTGTCAATGAAATCTTCAAGGCTGCAACCTGACCTAAGACCTATCGAAATTACTCGTGATAATGCCTCAGTCATTGCTTTCAATTCTGAACCGCTCTTCCCGACATTGACGAAAATTTCAAACGGTTCTTTTGCATCAAAATTCAAAGTTACGTAAATACTTCCCCACGGTGTAGTGTCTTTAATCGTTTTGCCGAAAACTACAAGGCCGGGACGGGCTTTTATTCGTTGGGATTTCGTTTCGGGTTCAGGATTTTGCTTTTCCTTTTTATCATCGTCCTTTTTCACTTCAATAGGCTGAAATGACCTTGAACCGTCTCTATAAATAGTTATTCCTTTACAGCCCATGTTGTAACAATCCTGATATACCCTTCTGACATCTTCAACTGTTGCTGAATTTGGAAGATTTACTGTTTTGCTTATCCCGCTGTCAACAACTTGCGCAAAAATTCCCGTAACATTTACGTGCTGCTGTGTCGAAATGTCATAAGCCGTAACATATACAGGATCTGAAAGATGTCCGCCTGAAGCTCGATATTCTGATTTTTGTTCAGATGTTAAAAGCCTGTGCCAAAATTCGCGATTCTCAAATCCTGAGCCGTCAGTTTTCATTATTCGTCTGTTCCATGACCAAGCAAAATTCGGTTCAATCCCTGAGCTTGCGTCAAGTATCATTGATATTGAACCCGTCGGAGCTATTGAAAGCCTCCTGCTGTTGCGTAAATTTCCCTCGAACAAATTTTCAAGTACAAATTTAACATCATCAAGTTCAAATTCTTCAATCGTGTTGATTAAAGTAACAGGAACATGTTTTTCATATCTCCATTTTTTGAGCATGGCCGAAAATTCTTCTTCAGTATCAGGGATTTTTTCACCGTCGAATAATTTTTTGACAAGGCTAAATTCAGGGAACGGAGATTTTTTAGCGTCAGTAACAATTTTAATCGTAGCTGATAACGCCGAACGTGCTAAAACTCCTCCTAATTTTTTGCAGAAGGCATTGAATTGTTCAGAGCCGTAAATTATATCCTGCAATATCGAAGCATCTGCTAATCCCATAATTCCAAGTCCGACAGGGCGAATAGCTTTTGTTCTCTCACCGATTTTTTCAAGAGGATACATGCAAGCGTCAATTACTAAATCAAGATAATAAATTGACCTGAACACCTGAGCTTGAAATTTTTTCCAGTTGAATTTTCCGTCAGGATCAACAAATGTTTCAACGTTTACAGAGCCTAAATTACAGCTTGTGAAATTCGGCAAAGGTTGTTCACCGCACGGGTTAGTTGCTTCAATTTCCCATTCATCGCCGCCCAGTTTCAAAATATTATCCTGTCTTGCTCTGTCAATGAAAAATACTCCGGGGTCTCCTCTTTTCCAAGCTGCTTCACAAATATGATTCATCAATTCTTTTGCCTTAACAGTTTTAACAACATTATCATCAACTCTGGAATGCAATTCAAAATCTTCATCGTTTGCAGCAGCTTTCATGAGTTTATCGGAGATAGCTACGGAAATATTGAAGTAGGATAATTTCCCGTCCTCAGTTTTGCAATCTATGAAATCATAAATATCAGGGTGATCATCGAACAACATGCCCATTAATGCTGCTCTTCTTTTTCCTCCTTGAACAACAACAGCTCCCATTGTGTTCCAAGTTTCCATGAAAGATACAGGGCCTGAAGCTTTTCCGCCTGTACCGCCTGCAATTTCAGAGCTGTGTTCACGAAGATGTCCGAAATTTCCTCCGACACCTCCTCCGAATTTGCTGATTATGCTTGCATTTTTAACGCTCTCGAAAATTCCTTCAATGCTGTCCGGAACACTTATAACAAAACATGCAAAAAGCTGTTGATTTTTCGTGCGGCTTTCATAAAGTTTCTTATAATCTTCAAGGGTCATTAAAGATGTATCTTTATAAATTATCTCAGCAAATTCCGGAATGATTGTTAAACCTGCTGCTGCACTGAAAAGGCATGGCGAGTTAAACAAAAATCTCCTGTTCAAAATATCATTTGCGATATTTTTCTCAAGAGTTCTTAACCATTCGACAGAATCAGAATAATTTACTTCAGCACTCGCAACCGTCCTTGAAACTCTGCGTGAAAATTCCTCAAAATTAATTTCGTTTCTGACCGAATTAATTTTTTCGTCGTATCTAGGCACAAAATAACGCTGTTCAAGAAGCCATAACGCATTCTCAGACAGTTTAGCCGCTTGTATATCTTCTATGTCAAAATCAAAAAAATCTCTGATGTTTATATCTTTTATGCTCATTTCTCTGAAAGTTCCCTGTCCTTTCGCAAAAAAATTTCCCAGACCCCCGATTTATGGAGATCTGGGAGTGTAAGTTTTCGCTGTATTAATTTTTACGTAAGAGGAAAAAATTTCAGCTTGTCTTTATTTTTTCTCCTCTGTTTTATTCGCTTTGTTCATATATTTTCTTGAGAGGCCGATAATTTTCCTCAACAATCCGTTTGAACTGTTAATCTCCGAAATATTGAATTGAGTGTACATAATCTCTTGAGAATCTGCCCAAAATGAAATTGACGGTATCGAAAATTCTGCATCAAGCACACTTTTAACGTCATCAAAAATTTCTCCGTTGCCCGTAAATCTCGCAAGAGGTTCAAGCATAATTAAAATTCCGTTTTCAGGTGCAGTAATCCACGACCTTATCCCTTCAAAATCAATCCAATATGATGAAATTGAGAGCTTATTCATGAGTTCATTGAGAGCCGGTTTGACTTCGGGTTTAGACGAAATATTTTCAAGATCCGCAAAATGAAGTCCGAGCATATCATTTTTATTTTCAACGATACATGAAATCGGACTTACTGACGAATCAATTTGCAAAACCCCCTCTTGAACTTTATGGAAATGCGGAGATTTTGAGAGAATATCAAAGACCTTAGCAGGCTTTCCAAATATTGATGTGTAAACCGCAGGAATTTTGATACCTTCAACAGATACGTTATCATTGACAGTCAAAGAGAACGGGCCTCTTAACGCTTCTATAACGTCATCTTCTGAAAGTCCGAAACGATTTCTAAGATTTCTCATTACATTTTTCCAAATTTTGTCAGTATCAGGGTGTCCATAGTCCTTGAATAACGATAAATCCAAAAATCCCGACAATGCGAACAACGGTGAATTTTTGCCCAAGAGATTTAGATAGCCGCCCTTAACTCTTACATTATCTCTATCCTTGAAAGTTTTTTCGGCGTAATATTTAGTGAAAGCTTCTCTCAAGTTCAAGGCTGTTGAGATAATAAATTTATCGGGCATTCTCTCGAAATCTAATTCTACATTCAAAGGTTTATCGAAAACTTTTTGAAGGTATTCAATATTGAAATCTTCGTCTTTGTCGTCATCGTCATCAAGTTTTGCCGCAAATTTTGTATCAACGTGGAAGAACGCAAAATTTTTTCCCGAAAATTTCCGCTCATATTTCCCGAAAAGTTTTGAATCAGAATGTTCAACGGCGTTGAGAGAGGCTTTAATATCGTTCTCCGACATTCCCAAAATTATCATTCCGTTATCTGAAGCCTTCATGAAAAGTTCGTTATCAATTTTCAGGATATTATCATTAGCCTTTTCTACTTTTATCATTGATTCGGCAAATGCAGCAAGCGGACTGTCAAAACCTAAAAACAATTTCGCTATATCAACCGCATCGGCTGAACCGTCGGAAATTCTTTTGATAATCGGCGATAATTCGGGCTTTACAGTAAAGGCCATCTGAAAGAACGGTAAAGGAATTTTCCCATCGCTTATACCGACAACAAGAGCTGCATTTTTCAACGGAGTATTTTCGGCGAATGCGCTGATCACTTCGACAGTGCCCAGTATTTCATTTGAATCTTCCGAAGCTAAAATTAAAGGCATGAACGTATCAATATTTTCACGCGAAAAAATCCATTTTAACAACGCTTCCGTGTTATCGAGCTTTAATACCATGTAAACAGAATTATTAGGACATGTTGTCAAAGCGTTTTCAACCTTCACTGAAACTTCAGCAGGTTCAGTATTGTCTTTTTCGTTTGAATTTGTGAATATCTCAACAGTTTCCTTTAACTTGTTAAGCAAATTCAAATCAATTTCAGCGGAAAAAGCAGTGCCCGAAAAAATTATCACACTAATTAAAACCGTGAAAGCTAAAAATTTTTTCATGTAACAAAAACCTCCTTTTATTATAAAAGTTGAAAAAAAAGCCCCCTGTATTGAAATACAGAAGGCCATAACAAATTTTAACCCTTGTAAGCTGTGTAAATCTCAAGGAATGACGCAGGTTTTAACGAAGCTCCTCCGACTAACGCACCGTCAATATCCTTCATGGATAATAACTCTTTAGCGTTTGAGCCTTTGACACTTCCGCCGTATAAAATTACGACTTTAGGATTTGCGATTAATTTTCTGCTCCACTCACAAACTTCTTGAGCCTGTTCACTTGTCGCTGATTTTCCCGTGCCGATTGCCCAGACAGGTTCATAAGCATAAATTATTTTCGCAACTTCTTCGGGTGTTAAGTCTTTGATTGCGCTGTTCAACTGACGCTCCATAACTTTGAAGGTGTTTCCTGCTTCACGTTCTTCAAGAGTTTCACCGTAGCAAAGTACAGGGATCATTCCTGCGTCAAGAACGGCTTTAGTTTTTTTCGCAATCATTTCGTCAGGTTCACCGAGAATATGTCTGCGTTCACTGTGTCCGAGAATTACATGAGTAACTCCGATTTCCTTTAACATCGGTATTGAAACTTCACCTGTGAAAGCTCCTTTTGCTTCAAAGTAAACATTCTGTGCACCGAAAACAACACCGAATTTTTTCGCTCCTTCAGCTAATGCCCAAAGTGATGTAAAAGGTGAGAAAACTCCGACCTCTAAATCATCAGCAGGCTTATAAACTCCTGCGAAATCCTCAAAAAACTTTTTCGTCTCAGCAACGGTCATGTTCATTTTCCAGTTGCCGTATAAATAAATTTTCTTGCTCATGAATAATTTTTCTCCTTGTTAAATTCTGAACGGTTCCATGCCGGGTAATTTTTTGCCTTCACAGTATTCAAGGCTTGCACCGCCGCCTGTTGAAACATGTGAAACTTTATCAGCGACTTTGAATTGACGTACTGCGCTTGCGGTATCTCCTCCGCCGATTACTGTAACAGCTCCGTGCTTTTGTGTCATTTCAGCAACTGCTTCAGCAAGTTTCTTTGTGCCTTCAGCAAATTTTTCGTCCTCGAAAACTCCCATAGGCCCGTTCCATAAAACTGATTTTGCACCTTCAAGAGCCTTCGTGAAAAGTTCAACTGTTTTAGATCCAATATCAAGCCCCATTTTATCAGCAGGCATTGCATCACTTGAAACTGTTTCAACGTCTGTTGCGTCCATTCCTGAAGCTACAACGCTGTCAACAGGCAATAAAATTTTCACGCCCATCTCTTCAGCTTTCTTCAAAGTGTCTTTTGCAAAATCAAGCCTTTCGGTATCACAAAGGGATTTTCCGATTTCTTTTCCCTGAGCCTTCAAGAAGGTATAAGCCATACCTCCGCCGATTAAAATTGTTGTGGCTTTATCAAGGAGGTTTCCAACGATAGCGATTTTGTCAGAGACTTTAGCACCGCCGAGAATTAACACGTAAGGTTTAGCAGGGTTCTCACTGACAGCACCGAGCATTTCGCCCTCACGTCCGAGTAAATCGCCTGCGAAAGAATTTTTCACGAACTGGATAACGCCGCTTGTTGAACAGTCAGCACGGTGTGAAGCACTGAAAGCGTCCATTACAAATACATCAAACGGAGCGGCCATAGCCTTTGAAAAATCAGGATCGCATTTTTGTTCTTCAGGGTGATAACGTGAATTTTCAAGGACAACAATTTCGCCCGGTTTAAGAGCGTCGACTGCCTTAGCAACTTTTTCGCCTACGCAGTCATCAACAAAAACAACTTTGAGGCCGTAAGCTTTTTCTATGTCAGGAACGATTTGAGAGAGTGAGAAAGCAGGATCGACTTTGCCTTTCGGTCTTCCGAAATGTGAAACGAGAGCGATTTTTGCACCGGCATCAACTAATTTTTTGAGCGTGCTCCAGTGAGCTCGGATTCTTGAATCGTCAGTAACTTTTCCGTTCTTGAACGGTACGTTGAAATCGACACGCATTAAAACCTTTTTGCCTGATACATCAGATGCGGTAAATGTTTTTAACTTCATTTTTATTAACCTCCATAATAAATTTTTAATTTTTTTCTTCGATGCACTTCTGAATTTTTTCCCACCGATATTTTACAGCAGATTTTGAGATTGGGGGCGATAAATTTTTTCCAAGCTCATCAAGACTGTATTCAGGATTTTTTAATCGGCATTCAATCACTTCCCTTAAATTTTTCGGAAGGCTATCTAAAATTCCGTCATTCAAAATTTTTTTCGTAATTTCTAATTGTTTCCTTGCAGCCTTGACGGTTCGAGCGATATTGGCTGTCTCGTAATTGCTTTGAAGGTTTGCACGGTTTCTTATGGATCTAATCATTACAGTTTCATCAAAGTTCAAAGCTCCTGAAGGCATTCCTGCATTGCATAAAAACGTCATAATGTCCTCGTGATTTCTGACAGTAAATTCGTTACGATGTTCACTCCATGATAAGCCTGTTAATTCGAGAACGCTTTTTGTAATTTCTGAAACGTCTTTGTCGGAAATTATGAGCGTCAAATAATAACCGTTTTTCGGAAAATATAAACCTCCTGCGCTGCCCCAAAGACCTTTAAGCCATGCCCAAGAAGTCTGTAAATTTTTAGGAGGCTTCAAAATTTTTGAAGTGTAAGGGAAAATAAATTTCACGGAAGGCTTGTAATTTTTTCGAGTGGTCATAGAGATAGCAGGAGTGAAATTTTTTGCATAAGATGTAAAAGGCCATATCTTCATTAAACGACGTGCAGTTTTTAATCTGTTAGTCGTAAAATTTTTCATTCCCATTAAAATTCCTGACGCTTCATATTCGGCATTAGATTTATATTTAACTTCACCAGTGAGCCATTCGTCCCAAAGTTCACCGAGCCATAAATTTTTTTTCTTCATCAAAATCACTTCTTCGATTAATGAATGTTTAATGAAAAGAATATATCATGTGGTAAAATAAAAAAAATATTGAGGGGAATTGCCCCTATTTAGGAAAATAAAAAAATACTCGTATTACTTAATAACATATCCAATAATTCTAAAGTTATGAGGACAAAGTTTATCAACCAGTAGAGGACAGTGAGGAAGTTCTTAACTTGGCGGAAAAGTCTCCTCACTGTTTTCTTCTGGGATTTCTGCTTTTGCTTTTTCTTGCTCACATTAATCAACAGATTTCTACAATGAGTTTGCACACAAATTCTTCATGTGATAAACTGCAACGAATTTTTTATGAATAGGAGTTTTGAAATTTGAATTTACAAGAAGTAAGTGTTTTTATAATTTATTTGGTCTTCATGCTCGGAGTAGGAGTATGGTTTTTCCTGAGAGATAAAAATCAAACGGAAAAAGGTTATTTCTTAGGCGATCGAAAAATGGGAGCATGGGTTGCGGCTCTTTCAGCAGGAGCTTCGGACATGAGCGCATGGGTTTTAATGGGGCTTCCGACTTCAATATATGCTCTCGGTTTAGGTCAAGTTTGGATTGCGTTCGGACTTGCGACAGGTTACGCTTTGAGCTGGATATATGAGGCTCCGAGACTTAGGGCATTTTCAATCGCTGCTGATGATGCAATTACTATCCCTCAATATTTAACTAACAGATTTTTATCAGAATCAAAATCTTTGCAAATAATTTCCGCTGTAGTATTTCTTGTGGCATATACGATTTATTCAGCTTCAAGTATAAAAGCCTGCGGAACTCTCTTTAACACTGTAACCGGACTTGATACAACAAAAGCTATGTATCTTGCAGCAGTAATTGTTGTAGGTTATACATTTTTGGGAGGCTTCTCGGCTGTATCATGGACAGACTTTTTTCAGGGAATGTTAGTTCTTGTTGCGATGTTTACGGTTCCGTTAGTGGCTAATGCGTTGCTCAGTGCGGAAAATTTCCATGCCATAAATGAGCCTGCATATTGGAACGCATTTTCAAGCTGGAAAGATATTGTTTCAGGTTTCGGCTGGGGGCTTGGATATTTCGGAATGCCTCACATAATAATTCGTTTCATGTCGATAAAATCACAAAGCGAATTAAGGAAATCCGCAAAAATCGGAATTACATGGACTGTTTTAATATTAACGTTCTCGGTTTTAGTAGGAATGTTCGGGCGAATGTTTGTTGGATTTGATGAGACAGTTAATAACAACTCGTTAATCTTTATCACAATGACACGAAAAATTTTCCCTGCGATAATTTCGGGCGTAATCCTTTCAGCAATTTTAGCGGCGGCAATGAGTACAGCAGACAGTCAGTTATTGGCAGCTGCTTCAGCTTTTGCATCAGATGTTTACAGACCGGTAATCCGAAAAAATAATGCCGGAAATCGTGAAATGTTATGGGCAGGACGTATCGTAGTTTTAGTAACAGCAATCGCGGCTTTAATAATCGCTTCAAACCCTAACGCAGGCTCAATAATGGCACTTGTCTCAAATGCTTGGGGAGTTTTCGGAGCGGCATTCGGTCCTGCAATAATGTTAAGTTTGTTTTGGAAGAGATTTACATTTTCAGGAGCGGCTTGCGGAATTTTCACTGGAGCATTAGTTGATATATTATGGCTTTCTTACATGGCCGATACCGGAGTATACGAGATTATACCGGGATTTGCGGCAGGATTTATTGCAGCGGTTTTAGTGTCGTTGATTTCTCCGAAGCCCTCAAAGGAAGTAGAGGAATTATTTGACAAGGCTTTAACAATGTCGGAAGAGTGAATTCTTTAAGCTCCTTCTAAAATTTTTAGAGGGAGTTTTTTTGTATATGCGCTAAAAAATATCCCTGAAGAATTTTCTTTCATTCATTTCGGGGATATTTTTTTATTACGTGTATTATAAAGTGAGTGATGGATAAGCTGATAATGAAAAACTAGACTTTTAATGTCTTCAATCGTCTGGACATTAATTCCTTGCGCCGTGCAGCGGTGTTTTTGTGCATTACGCCTTTTACTACGGCTTTATCAATTACACTTTGAGCAATGTTAAAACTTTTCGTTGCTTCTTCTTTATTTCCCGACGCTACTAAAGCAATAACATTTTTCACGGCAGTTTTGCATCTTGATGTCCAATACTTATTGTAAAGTCTGTTTCTTTCTCCTATGAGTACCCGTTTTTCAGCGGATTTTTTGTTCGGCATTAAAATTTCTCTCCCAAAATTTTATTTTTATTTTATATTTATTATTAAATGGTGCCGGAGGGGAGATTTGAACTCCCACAAGGTCGCCCTCGGTGGATTTTGAGTCCACTGCGTCTACCATTCCGCCACTCCGGCTGAAAATTTCACCATATAAAAATACACTTGCTTTTACGTTTTGTCAAACCCTAAAATCAAAAAATCAGTTATTGACCATAGATTGAGTTCCTAATTTCAACATTTGAGTTATGCTTGTTGATAACAATGGTATCGGATCAACAAATTGTCCTCCCAAAATTAAACTGTAATGCAAATGAGGCCCTGTAACTCTTCCAGTGCTTCCGCTTTTTGCCACTATCTGACCTTTTGAAACTCTGTCGCCCTTTTTAACATTTATTTC
>CALBPU010000184.1 GCA_937899395.1 uncultured Fretibacterium sp. | reverse complement strand
GAATTTTTATTATACATCAGACTACGGAAAAGACTACGGGATTGTTTGTTGCTGTAGGTTTACAAGATTTTACAAAAATGTGAAAAATATTGGTCTTTATCTGGTTTTGTTAATTTTATTTTACAGAAATTTTTTAAGATTTATAAGGAAAAAATGGAGGCGGGGAGAATTGAACTCCCGTCCGACGTTGGCAAATCATGATGGCACTACAGGCTTAGTTTTGCTTCGTTGTCGTTCGGATCAGGTGCAAAACACCCTTCACCGTTCCAAGATTTTAAGTGTCTATCACTCCGCTAAAATCATTACAGAGTGGGGAGCTGCTTTTCATGACACCTCCGGCGAACCAGCAGCGGTGTCCGTCCTTTGGTGTAGCCGGCTAAATTATGCCGCTAATGCGAAATTATCTTCGACTTTTATTTTTTTGTCCGAAGTTTTACGGGTGATTACAGACTTTCCCCGACCTGCTCCTTCAGACCCTCCTCACGCCGTCTAAACCTATCGTCCCCAATTAGCATTATTCGTAGTCTCGTCCGTTTCCTCGAACAGCTCGTGCAATATTCCTTTTCGCATCTCTGTCAGCTATTAAATCCCGCTTATCATGAGATGTTCGGCCTTTTGCTACTGCCAGCTCAACTTTTGCGCGTCTTCCGTTTTTTATATATACACTTAACGGCACTAAAGTTAATCCCTTCTCACGAATCTTATTCCTTAATCTGATAAGCTCGTGTTTGTGCAATAACAATTTTCGGTTACGTTCAGGCTCGTGATTATAGTACGTCCCTTTTTCGTATGGTGATATATGCACACCGAACAACCATAACTCTCCGTTCTCAATCGAAGCATAAGAATCTTTCAAATTCAAATTCCCTGCCCTCACACTTTTTATCTCTGTCCCTGTCAAAACTATTCCGCATTCAAATGCGTCAAGGATAAAATAATCGTGTCTCGCTTTCCGGTTTTGAGCTACCGTTTTATTCTTACTGTTCTTATTTTCAGACATAATTGGAAATTTTACATGTTTTTTATTTTTTGCAAGTATCTTGAATTTAGAAATTACAATTTTAATCCGCTGCTTAATCTCTCCGAAAGTTTTGTATTACGTTCTATAATTTTGTTGTTTTTTACGGCAATATAAATAGCTTTTTTTTCTCCAACCACAATAAGCCCTTTTTTAGCTCTTGTAACACCTGTATATAACAAATTCCTTTGAAGCATCATATAGTGGCACATCATTAACGGCATTACAACATAAGGAAATTCGCTCCCTTGAGATTTATGAATTGTTGTGGCATAAGCTAAAGTTAATTCGGACAGTTCGCTTGTATCGTAAACTACTTCTCTATCATCAAAATTTACGGTTAATTCATTGCTATCCGTATCGACTGAGGCTATGAAGCCAATGTCGCCGTTAAATACAGCTTTATCATAATTATTTCTTATCTGCATAACTTTATCGCCAATTTTATAATCAGTTCCGCCGTATTTCAAACTTAAAATATTTGAGTTTAATGCCTCCTGTAATCTCTGATTTAATTTTACCGAACCTACTTCGCCTCTTCTCATCGGTGTTAAAACCTGAATATCCTCTATATTTATTCCTTTATGCGGAAGAACTTTACTGCATAAATTTACAATTAAATCGGCCGCTTTCTCAGTATTTTCTTCGGAGGCAAATAAAAAATCCGAACCCTTATCACTAAGAGAAGGCATTTCACCTTGATTTATTCTGTGAGCATTAACTACAATTCGGCTTCGTTGTGCCTGACGAAATATTTTCTCTAATTTTATGAAAGGTATTGCGCCTGATTCTAAAATATCGCTCAAAACTTTTCCAGCTCCGACGCTCGGCAACTGATCAACATCTCCGACCAAAATTAAAGTCATATTATCCGGAACTGCCTTTAACAAACCGTACATCAATATTATATCTATCATAGAGCATTCATCAACAATCAGAATATCACCTGTTAAAGGGTTATTTTCATTCTTTTGAAAACCTTCACCCGGTTTCATTCCAAGAAGTCTGTGAATAGTTTTTGCTTCCATTCTTGTTACTTCAGACATTCGTTTTGCAGCTCTTCCGGTCGGAGCGGCCAAAATAATTTTCGCTCCTGCTTCACGATAAGCTCGAATTATTCCCAGAGTTGTCGTAGTTTTTCCTGTTCCGGGTCCTCCCGTTAAAACGAGTACTTTATTATTCATTGCCGCATTGATGGCTTTTAACTGCGTTTCATCATATTGAATTGATTTACCGCCTGTCGCAGCCCATTCATTAATTTCTGAATTTATATATCCTTTTCGTGATGAGTTCATTAATTTTAGAAGACGTTTAGCGGTTCCGACTTCCGAATAATAAAAAGTAGGGAGATATATGGCAGGATTATCGTTATCTTCCATTATGACTTTTTTATTCTCGATCATTTTTTCAAGAGGAGGATTTATTAATTCTTTATCAACTTCTAATAATTCTGAGGCACTGTCAATTAAATCTGATTTATACGAAAAACAATGTCCCAGTTCAGAAAGTTTGTTCAATGTATATAAAATTCCGCTTTGTAAACGCTCAAATCTTTCATGCCCGAACCCTAATTTTGATGCTACAGTGTCGGCAGTCTTAAAGCCTATTCCCCAAATTTCATCGGCCATGCGATAAGGATTTTCAGTTATAATATCAATAGATTTATCGCCGTAATTCTTGTAAATTTTTGCAGCAAGCGCAGCACTGACATCATGAGACTGAAGGAATAACATTATGTTCTTAATTTCCTTCTGTTGTACCCAGCTTCGTTTTATTTGTTTTACTCTTTTTGTTCCTATTCCCGGAACTTCTGCAAGCCTGTCAGGATCATTATCAAGAATATCGAGTGTTTTATCACCGAACTGCTGCACTATTTTTTCAGCGAAAACAGAGCCGATACCTTTTATCAACCCGCCTCCTAAATATTTGACAATTCCGTTTACAGTCGCGGGCAAAACTTCTTCACATTTCTGAAAACGAAATTCATTTCCGTATTTTGGATTGACATACCAAGAGCCGTATAAATTAAACATGCTCCCTATATGTACTTCGGGCATTATTCCTACAGCAGCTATAATGTCATTAAAATCTTTTGCTGAGACTTTTATAACAGAGTAACCGTTTTCTTCATTATGATACGTTACTCTTTCGATTACACATTGCAATTTATCCATAGTTTCAAAATTTTATCAACACAAAATACAATTTGCAAGCATTAATAATTCTATGATAAGATTACAAAAAATTATAGGAGTGAAAATGAGAATGCCGGGAAAATTTTTCACGATTTTGATATTAATTTTCGTGTTAGCTTCATCGCCTGTTACAGCAAATGATGAAATCGCATATTATACAGATTTAACTCGTGATTTGTGCGCAGAACATGGCCGAATTGTACACGTTTACATGAGACCGTCTGCAAACGGAACGTTAGTTGTTATTGAATACAAAGACGGATTTTTATACATGGATAATATGATGGGGGACAGTCCTTCGTCAGCAGTAAAAAATTTACCGACAGCAAATTCAAATACAAACGCAAATAATCAACAAGGACAAAATAATTTACATTTAAGGGAAAGAGTATCAAATGAAATAGTATCGACTCACGGAGATGTAGAAGGTTGGGACTTGGTTGAGGAACTTCGCAAAAAACTCCCTGCAAAAACAATCGTAATGACGAGGCAGGGAGATCATTATCATTATTTGGATTGTACGACATTAGCGAGATATTGCAAACAAGTTACAATCAGCGAAGCTCTTGCACAAAAATTAACTCCGTGTACAAAATGTCAACCGCCAACTTCATAATATGATTACGATTTTTCAATGTTAGAAATGTATGCTGACGCAGCCATCGCAGCAATCGCACCGTCAGACGCAGCCGTGATAACTTGACGCAAAAATTTACTCCTTATATCTCCAGCCGCAAAAATTCCTTTAACTGACGTTTCCATTCGATCGTTAGTGATAATCCAACCGCCCTTTTCAGCTTCAACTAATCCTCTTACGCACTCATCGTTAGGTTGTTGTCCCACGAACATAAAAACACCTGCGACTTCGAGATTTGAAATTTCACCTGTCTTTACGTTTTTGAGGACTAGATTTTCAACCATTCCGTTACCTTCAATTTTTTCAACTACAGTGTCATATATGGGTTGAATTTTAGGGTTGGCAAGTGCTTTAGCTACTGCTGGTTTTTCAGCTCTAAATTCATCACGGCGATGAATAATGTAAACTTTCGAGGCAAATTTCGTCAAATATGTTCCTTCCTCAACTGCTGTATTTCCGCCACCGACGACAGCTATATCTAAATCCTCATAAAATGCTCCGTCGCAAATCGCGCAAAAACTCACGCCCATTCCGATATGTTCAGCTTCACCTTCGCAGCCGAGCCTTTTGAAATGCGCACCTGTTGCAACAATTATTGCTTCAGCCTCGATTTCGTTAGTGTCTTTGCCTTTTTTTGTTATGACGATTTTTTTGTCGCCCCTTAATTCAACCTTGCTGTCATCAACCATACGGATTTCAGTTTCAAATTTCAGAGCGTGATCTTTCAACATTGTTCCAATTTCAGGCCCTGTAGCATGGGCAATACCGGGATAATTTTCGATTTCGTCGGTATTATTAATTTGACCGCCGACCGCAGCTTTTTCGAGTACTATGACATCAAGGCCGGCACGTTTTCCGTAAATTGCAGCAGACATTCCGGCAGGTCCTGCACCGATAATAACAAGTTCACGTTTTTCCATAATTAGATTACACCCTTTCAATAGATTATGTAGAAGATGGAATAATTTTTTCATGTATAATAACATACTACGAGGTGATTATGTTGGTAGTATTTGAAATAACAAAGGAAAATTTTGAATCTGAATGTAAAAATTCGTCTGTTCCGGCAGTGTTGGATTTCTGGGGACCTAAGTGCGGGCCTTGCATGGCGTTAATGCCAAAATATCACGATCTTGCTGAACAACCTGAATACGAAGGCAAAATTAAATTTTGTTCGGTTGATATATCAAAGAATCGCAGAGTGGCTATGATGGTAAAACCTGCGGTAATGAGCCAGCCGACATTTTTATTTTTCAAGGACGGTAAAGAAGTTGCACGGCTTGGAGGCAGCGCTCTAACAATCGAAGCTATAAAAACTAAAGTTGATGAAATATCAGATATTCGTTAGATTTTATCAAAAGGAGTGAGCATTTATGAATTTCAGGAAGATATTAACGGCACTTGCCTTAGTAGTTTTGTTGGCTAGCATGTCTCTAGGAGTAACTGAAGCTGATTTTGCTGCAACTATGGAAAGAGCTAAACGTGGAGATATTGAGGCGCAAAATGAATTAGGGCTTATGTATGAAAAAGGCGATGGAGTGGAACAGAATTATGCCAAAGCTATGGAATGGTATCTTAAAGCAGCAAAACGCGGTTATCCTAAAGCACAAAACAATATCGGAGTGCTTTATCATGACGGTAAAGGAGTCAAGCAAGACTATAAAAAAGCTATGGATTGGTATAACAAAGCGGCATCTCAATATAATGGTGCAGCTTTTGGAAACATAGGCTGGATGTATCAACACGGAGAGGGTGTATCTGTAGACTACAAGAAAGCATTTGAATATTTTATGAAAGGAGCAGAACAGGGAAATTCTAGATCGCTGAATCAAGTTGGATATTTCTATGATAATGGTTTAGGAATGAAGGTCAATTATGAAGAAGCTATAAAATGGTACTCTAAAGCAATAGAAAAGGGTAATTCTGCTTCTATGTTTAATCTTGCCAGAATGTACGAAGAAGGTAAGGGAACTGATAAAAATATCAACAAAGCTGTTGAACTTTACAGGCAAGCTGCAGCCAAGAATCACGAAAAAGCAAAAAAGGCATTGGAAAGGCTAAATGTCCCGGAGCAATCTTCTGGTGGAACTGCTTTAGGGATTTCAGCAAATGAATTTGACGACCTCAGCAACCTTGTAAGAAAAGCAGAAAATAACGATCCTAAGGCACTTCATCTTCTAGGGATACGTTACGTTGAAGGTAATGGAGTGCCTCAAAACAAGCATTTGGGCTTTACAATGGTCAAGAGTGCAGCAGAACAAGGTTATGCTGTTGCAGAATGTGATTTAGCTTTTTTATATGAGAAAGGAATAGGAACAAAGGTTGACCGTAAAAAAGCTATAGATTTTTACATGAAAGCTGCAGAAAAAGGTATAGCAAGGGCGCAAAATAATGTTGGAGCAATGTACGCAAATGGTACTTATGTAGCTCGTAATTTCAAAAAGGCTTTTATTTGGTTCAAGAAGGCTGCTGAACAGGGAGATGCTTTAGCACAATATAATTTAGGTAACATGTATGAATATGGAAGGGGCGTCAGTAAAAATGCAACCGAAGCTGCGAAATGGTATAGTAAGGCAGCAGAGAATGGTTATGAAGAAGCGATAAAGGCTCTTAAACGTGTAAGCATTGGCGGTCCTAAAAACAAGTGGTGAACAACAGTGAATTATCGCCATTGGGCACATCTTCATAAAAGGAGGTGTGCTCATTTTATATAACGTTTTAATGCAGCTTGATTTTTTCTCCAACCTTCAACGATTATCTTAATAAGCTCGAAATAGGCACAATTATCCACTATCCAATTCCTCTTCATCTTGCTGAAGCTTATAAATATCTTGGTCATAAACCTGGATTCCTTCCTATAACGGAACACTTAGCGCAAACGGTACTTTCTATTCCGATGTATAACGGCATGACTGAAGAAGAACAAAGTTATGTTATTGACGCCTTAAATAATTTTTGTTAGTTTAAGGGTAAAAATATCTTGCTGCTTTGACAAATTTTACTTCATAATTTATAATAAAATCTATTTATTAACGATGAGGAATAGAATATATGCAAATAGTAAAATATGTTTTTCAACCTCATGGCGATGAGCGTGGTAGTCTTGTTGTTCTTGAAGAATTGAAGGATATTCCTTTTAGGATTAAACGTGTATATTATATGTATAATACAGCAGAGGGAGTAATTAGAGGTTGTCATGCCCACAAAACTTTACAGCAGATACTGATTTGTGTTCATGGAAACTGTAAAATAAAGATTGATAATGGAAAAGAGCAAAAAATTATTCCCCTTGGATGGAAAAAACTTCTAAGTAAAAAAACAAATACTATAAGAAAAATAAAAATTTGGCTTTTTCCAAGTTATTGTTGATTCAGGTTAAAATTCAGTTCAAAAAGAAATATATCAAAGACTTAATGAACATAAATATAAAATAACTTACATTGCTATGAAACAGTCCAGTATTAAAAAAAATACTTTATTAAACGCAATAAATACATCATCAACAATAATTTTCCCGTTAATTACTTTCCCTTATTTATCAAGGGTTTTACTTCCTATTAATCTTGGAAAAATAAATTTTGGCTTATCAATAATATCTTATTTCTCTCTTATTGCATCTCTTGGTATTACAACATACGCAATTCGTGAATGCTCATTTGTAAGATACGATAGAGAGAAACTCGATAGCATCGCAAGTCAAATATTCTCAATAAACATTATAACAACTATTATAGCATATTTATTGCTAGGAATTACTTTGCTGACTTACAAAAAATTACATGGCTATGCTGCTTTAATTGTGGTTCATAGCCTTAGTATTATTACAACAACTTTAGGAACTGATTGGCTTTATTCAGCAATGGAAGATTTCAAATATATTACAATTAGAACTCTAATTTTTAAGATTACCAGTTTAATTTTAGTGTTTTCATTTATACATCAACCAGAAGATTATATGAAATATCTTGTAATTACCGTAATATTATCGATCGGAATAAGCTTTACAAATATATTTTACCGAAAAAGATACTGCAAAATTTATTTCACAAAAGAAATTTATTGGAAAAAACACTTTCAACCTATTTTTTTTCTTTTTGTTATGCTCTTAGCTCAAAATATTTTTACCAATGTAGATTCAACAATGCTTGGTCTTATGCACGGAGATAGAGAAGTTGGAATATATTCAACAGCTATTAAAATTTACAATACTATAGAGCAGCTATTGGCATCTCTTTTATGGGTGATAATGCCAAGAATGTCATATTATTTTGCAGAGGATAAATACGGAAACATTAACCAACTTTTACGAAAAATTTTAGGATTCGATATATTTTTAGGCTTCCCCTGTGCAGTTGGAGTTTTTATGCTTTCAAGCGATATTATTAGTATCATTGCGGGTAATAATTTTGCAGATTCTTCAACAGTTTTACAAATTTGTATGATTAGTTTTATATTGGGGTTATTTGGAGGAGATTTTCTTGGAAATGCAATATTACTTCCATCAAAAAGAGAAAAATTATTTATGGTTATTTGCTGTATAACCGCTGTTGTAAATGTAATTACAAATTATATGCTTATTCCTGTTTTGGGAGCTAGAGGAGCTGCATTAACAACTGCTTTATGTCTTTTATTAATGTTGATTTTATTATTAATTACAGTTGACAAAAAAATAAAATTACAAAATTTATCATCGTTATTTATTTCTCCAATTTTAGGTTGTTTAGGAATATTTGTTGTTTGTATGTTAGCCAAAAATATAAACGGATTATGGTTAAGATTTTCAGTCAGTACAATATTCAGTGGCATAGTATATTTTTTAGTGAATTATATCGGAAAAAATGAATTATTGCTTGAATTGTTAAATCGAAATAAATAAAAAAATAACATGACTTCCAAATACCTTAACAAAATACAAGCTGACCATAAAATCATGAAATTAAAAATTAAAGGAGAATACACTACACCTTATATGGCCAAATTTTACGTAAAAATGTAACGCTTCAAAAAGTGCGTAATAAAATTTTTCCATTTGACAAAATTTTAATGTCGTTATAATATATATGCTGTTTTGCTATTAATGGTGGGTTGGCCGAGAGGCTGAAGGCGCTCGCCTGCTAAGTGAGTATAGGATTTAAGCATTCTATCGTGAGTTCGAATCTCACACCCACCGCCATTAACAAAACTTTTGCGGTAGTAGCTCAGCTGGATAGAGCGAAGGCCTACGGAGCCTTAGGTCGTGGGTTCGAATCCTGCCTACCGCGCCAGAAATGAATCTTAAGTGGAAGAAGGAGGCGGTCTGAAGTCAGAGCCGCTTTTTTTGCGCATATTTTTATTCTATAATTGGCTTTAATCCTGAAACAAATTTCTTCAGGCCGTAAGAAATAATAAAATTTCAGGTTGAGCATAAATTTTGATAACAAGGAGAGAAATATTTTTATCATGAAAAAAATTTTAACTTGCACACTTCTTATTCTTGCAATGGCTTCATGCGCTTTCGGTGCTGCTTTCAAAATCGGTGGTACAGGCCCTTTAACAGGCGGTGCGGCAATTTATGGTAACGCTGCTAAGAACGGGGCTGAAATTGCAGTCGAAGAAATTAACGCAATGGGCGGAGATGTAACATTTGAAATTCGTTACGAAGATGATACCCATGATGCCGAAAAAGCCGTAAACGCTTATAACGCATTAAAAGACTGGGGAATGCAGATTTCTTTAGGTTCAGTAACTTCAAAGCCCTGTGAAGCAACAGCAGCTGAGAATTTCACCGACAGAATTTTTGCTTTAACTCCTTCAGCTTCTTCAGCAGCTGTTACTGAAGGTAAAGACAACGTGTTCCAGATGTGCTTTGTTGATCCTAACCAAGGTTCAGCTTCAGCTCAGTACATCGCAGATAAAAAACTCGGCAAAAAAATCGCTGTAATCTGGAAAAATGACGACGTTTATTCAAAGGGCATTCGTGATACATTCGTCGAAAAAGCTCCTTCGCTCGGTCTTGAAATCGTCAGTGAAACAACATTCGCAGACGGTAACGATGGAGATTTCTCAGTTCAGATAGCAGCAGCTCAAAATGAAGGTGCCGAACTTGTATTCCTTCCGATGTATTATCAGCCTGCAAGTTTGATTCTTTATCAGGCGAAAAGCATGGGTTATGCTCCGAAATGGTTCGGAGTTGACGGTATGGACGGAATTTTAACTATGGAAGGTTTCGACAAGACCCTTGCTGAAGGCGTAATGCTCTTAACACCTTTCAATGCCGACGCAACTGACGAAAGAACAAAGAACTTCGTTGCAAAATATCAGGCAAAACACGGCGAAATTCCCAACCAGTTCGCAGCAGACGGTTATGATTGCGTTTATGCTTATAAAGAGGCTTTAGAGCTTGCGAAGGCTACTCCCGATATGAGCGCTGAAACAATTTGCGCAAAAATGATCGAGCAGTTCACTTCAATGACATTCAACGGAGTAACAGGCGAAAATGTTAAATGGGCAGCTAACGGTGAAGTTACAAAAGACCCTAAAGGCATGGTAATCAAAGACGGAGCTTATATCGGACTTGACTAATCAATAACAAAATTAAGCGGGGTCATACGGCCAAAAAGACCCTAAAATATTACCCCCCTCGCCATTTCATGGCCCTCTCCCCCTTCTCAGGGGGCGCGAGAAAAGCGAATTTGTAACAAATCTTGCCGCCCCTAATTTAGGGGAGGTGCTGAACGAAGTAAAGCGGAGGGGTTATTTTTTTAAGGAGTAAAAATTTTTATGGTATTTTTGAATTTCTTTATAAGCGGAATAAGTTTGGGAAGTATTTATGCAATTATTGCGCTTGGTTATACGATGGTTTACGGCATCGCTAAAATGTTGAACTTTGCTCACGGCGATGTAATTATGGTAGGTGCCTATGTATGTTTTTACGCAACGGCACGTTACAATATTAATCCGTTTTTAGGCGTTTTGCTTGCGATGATAACGTGTACATTATTGGGAATGATCGTTGAGCGTCTCGCATATAAACCCCTTCGTCAGGCTCCCTCTCTTGCAGTATTAATAACTGCTATCGGCATGAGTTATTTTTTACAGAACACGGCGTTATTATTATGGTCATCAAACCCTAAAGTTTTTCCTTCGATAATAGGGCGAGGAGCTTTCAAACTTTTTGACGGAAAATTATCGGTCTCGCATATCACGGCCTTAACAATCGCTGCATGTATAGTGATAATGATAGTGCTTTCGCTTTTCATCAGCAAAACTAAAATGGGAAAAGCCATGAGGGCATGTTCTGAAGATAAAGGAGCGGCTCAATTAATGGGTATAAACGTAAACGCTACAATCTCATTAACATTCGCAATCGGTTCAGGTCTTGCAGCAGTTGCAGGAGCTTTGTTATGTTCAGCATATCCTACGTTAATGCCTACTACGGGATCATTACCCGGCATAAAAGCATTTACGGCGGCGGTATTCGGAGGTATAGGTTCGATACCAGGAGCATTTTTAGGCGGATTGATGTTGGGAGTTATAGAAATTTTTGCGAAGGCTTATATTTCGAGCCAGCTTTCGGACGCAGTAGTCTTTGCGGTTTTAATTATAGTTTTGTTAGTGAAGCCTGCAGGTTTACTTGGCAAAATGACTCAGGAGAAGGTGTAAATAAAATGACAATGCGCAGGCTTATAAATCTTAAACGTGTTGAGGCACGGAGAATTTATTTAACATATTTCATCGTAATACTTGCTTATGTGATATGTCAGACCATGAGCAGCACAAAATTTTTAAGTTCATCAATGCGCGGAATGTTGGTTCCGATTTGCGCTTATATGGTCATGGCAGTATCGTTAAATCTTGTTGTAGGAATTTCGGGCGAATTATCATTAGGTCATGCCGGCTTTATGTCTGTCGGAGCTTTTTCGGGAGTTGCTGCGGCGATATTGATGCAAAATTTTATTCCCTTTGCTCCTGTAAGACTTGCATTAGCCATGATAATTGCGGCAATATTTGCGGCTATAGCGGGATTTTTAATCGGCATTCCAGTTTTAAGGCTCAAAGGAGATTATCTCGCAATAGTTACACTTGCATTCGGCGAAATCATTAAAAGCATTCTCAATAATTTTTATTTCGGAGTTGATTCGGGCGGATTACATTTCAGCATGCTCACCGATACAACGAGATTATTAAAAGGCGGACGTTTAATTATCAGAGGGCCTATGGGAATAAGCGGAATACAAAAAATTTCGACTTTCCCCGCAGGTTTTATTCTGTTGATAATTTCCTTAATGATAGTTTTTAATATGGTGAATTCACGTTCAGGGCGTGCATTTATGGCTATAAGAGATGACAGGATCGCCGCAGAAAGTATCGGTTTAGATATTACGAAATACAAAATGATTGCCTTCGTAATGTCTGCTGCATTGGCTGGAGCTGCGGGAGCGTTGTTCGCTATGAATTATTCGACAATCGTAGCAAATAAATTCGATTTCAATACTTCGATTTTAATTTTAGTGTTTGTAGTTTTAGGCGGTCAGGGAAACATGCTCGGAGGAATTATAGCTGCGGCTGTTTTAACGATATTGCCCGAAAAGCTCAGACAATTTTCGGATTACAGAATGCTTCTTTACGCAATCATATTAATCGTCATGATGTTAGCTACGAATAATGCCGAGATAAAATATTTCTTGAATCGCTTAAACCCATTCAAACGAAAAGAAACGGAGGCGGAATAAATGAAAAATAAAACAAAATATGTAACCATTCCGTCGCAAACAATTTTGCCCGAAAGAGATGCTTCAAGAGACCCTGTTCTTGAATGTGTAAATCTCGGAATAACTTTAGGAGGAATTAAAGCTGTCGAGGATTTTAATTTGACGATAGGCAGGACAGAAATTGCCGGATTAATCGGGCCTAACGGCGCAGGAAAAACGACGGTATTTAATCTTTTAACGAAAGTTTATCAGCCCACAACAGGGACTATATTGTTAAACGGTCGAGACACTCACGGAATGAATACTATGCAGGTGAACAAGGCCGGAATAGCTCGAACGTTTCAGAATATTCGACTGTTCAAAAATTTAAGCGTTGCTGATAACGTTAAAGCGGCCATGAATAACGACATGCGTTACGGATTAATGAGCGCGATTTTGAGATTGCCGAATTATAAACGTGAAGAGATTGCGGCACACAGAAGAGCGTTAAAATTACTTTCGATTTTTGATATGCAGGACATGGCCGATGTCAGAGCTGGTTCTTTACCTTACGGAGCACAAAGAAGGCTTGAAATTGTCAGGGCACTTGCGACAAACCCGTCATTATTATTGCTTGATGAACCCGCAGCAGGAATGAATCCTTCAGAGACAGCAGAATTAATGGACAGCATAAGGAAAGTTCACGAGATGTTTCAGATCGCAATAATTTTAATCGAGCACGATATGAGCCTCGTAATGAATATCTGCGAGGGAATTTGCGTGTTAAATTTCGGTCATATAATCGCTAAAGGAACTCCCGATGAAATTCAAAACAACCCTGCTGTCATTGAAGCATATCTCGGACGAAAAAAGGAGGCTTAAATAATGAGCGAACATGTTTTAAAAGTTGAAAATATTAACGTTTATTACGGAAGTATTCACGCAATAAAAGGAATTTCATTTGAAGTTTACGCAGGAGAAATTGTAACTTTAATCGGAGCTAACGGAGCTGGAAAATCAACGACGTTAAACACGATTTCAGGATTGCTGCACCCTTCAACAGGTAACGTAAAATTTTTCGATGAAGTTTTAGCGAAAGTTCCTCCTCATAAAATCGTTGAAAAAGGACTTGCTCAAGTTCCTGAAGGCAGGAGAGTTTTTGCTCAAATGACGGTGCAGGAAAATTTGGAAATGGGAGCCTTCACTCAGAATAAACAATCTGAAATTGATGAAGATTTAGCGAGGGTGTACGAATTATTCCCGCGTTTGAAGGAACGAATGAGACAGATGGCAGGCACTTTATCAGGAGGAGAGCAGCAGATGTTAGCAATGGGAAGGGCATTGATGAGCAGACCGAAATTATTAATGCTTGATGAACCTTCAATGGGACTTGCCCCTATTCTTGTTGAACAAATTTTCGATATTATTGCAGACCTTCATAAAAGGGGAGCGACGATTTTGTTAGTTGAACAGAACGCTCAAATGGCATTGAGTATCGCGAGCAGAGGTTATGTAATGGAGACCGGGAAAATTGTAACAACAGGAACGGGAGAAGAATTACTGGCGTCTGAAGCAGTAAGGAAAGCGTACTTGGGGGGCTAATCACCCTCCTATAGTCTCCTTAATTAAATATCCGTAAAAAATTTCATGTCCGTCAATTTCTTTTTTGTATTTATTTTTCCATAATAATTTGAAAAATGTTGTATTCTGTTTTAATTTCTCGTAAAGTTCAGCGTCCTATTTTGAATTTAAAAGATTGAACAGTTCGTGAACCTCCTTCGACTAAAGTCAAAGGCTTCGAAAGGATAAAAATCCTCGATCAAGAAGTTGGGTTTTAAGTTTTCCCCCATTTTAAGGCACCCTTATTCTTGCAGGCGTGTTCACTTCGCCCCCTCTGTATAGCCCTGTTAGGACACAACATTACTTTTTGTTTTCGTATTCTAGCAAATTTTTAACTAATGTCAAATCGGGAGCGGGATTTCTGTTATATCAGACTGAAACTCGGAG
>CALBPU010000183.1 GCA_937899395.1 uncultured Fretibacterium sp. | reverse complement strand
ATATTAATAACGGCATGCTTAATGCTGATGTTTCCGTTAAGGATAATTATACAGGCGTTAATAAGGTGCAGACTCCTTCAGAAAAGAACCTTATGCTTGAACTTTCAAAGTTTGGTTCTGTTGTAAATACGGCGTGTGAAGAACTTGCTCCTCATAAGCTTTGTAATTACCTTTATTCTTTAAGTGATGCCTTTAATTCGTTCTATCATGAAAACAATATTATGGGTGAAAGCGACAAGGAACGTCAAAAAGGTCTTGTAAGCCTTATTTCTCTTACAAGAAAAGTGCTTGAAACCGGTATTGACATGCTTGGTTTTGAGGCGCCTGAAAGAATGTAACGGGTAATAAATCATTCTTTATTTTTTGGTGATTATATTATATAATCATTAAGTGTGATTTATGGCGTTTATGAAATGTGCCATACAATAAAAAAACTATAAGATGGAGAAGTAAAATGAGTCAGGAAAAGGTTGATCAATATAAAAAGGAGAAAGCAAACAGAAAGAAAAATATTGCTCGTCAGAAAAGACAGAACGTTATGTATAAAGTGTTTGCAGCTATTCTTGGTATGGTAGTTGTTGCATGGATTGTTTTATCGGTTCTTTGGACAAAGGGTATTGTTTCAAATCCTTTTGTTGTAACCACAACAACAGAAACAACAACACTAAGTGAGGCTGAACTTTCAAGTATGTATGCGGTTATTTCGGAAGCAGGTCTTTTGAATGAAGATGATACTACTGAATCAGATGAAACAACAACGGCTTTGGATGATACAACTGCAACGGAAACAGAAACTACGGAAGAAGAAACAACAGCAGAGTAAATTATAAATACCACTTACTTTTGTAAGTGGTATTATTTGATGAAAAATGAAAATGTTTCACTAAGGAGATTAACCGACTGCAAAAAATTATAAATCGTAACAGGCAAAAATACATTCAACTGAAAATTTCCTTGACTTGCCGAAAAACCTATTGCAACATCATTTCCAATAACCTGTACTGCTGACATTGTTAAAGATTCACATTGAGTCGGATTAACTTTTCCCGGCATTATTGAACTTCCCGGTTCGTTTTCAGGAATAAAAATTTCGCCCAATCCGCAGCGAGGCCCCGATGCTAACCACCTTATATCATTTGCAATTTTCATTAAATCCGACGCAAGAGCTTTTACAGCTCCATGAACATAAGCTATCGAACTTGTGCTTGAAAGGCCGTAAAATTTATTCGGATTTGTAACAAATGAAATGCCCGTTATTTTTGCAATCTCATTCGCAGCTTCTTCGGCAAATCCTTTAGGAGCGTTTAATCCTGTTCCTACTGCCGTGCCTCCAAGAGCAAGACTATATAACTTTTCAACGGCTTCATCAATAAATTTTTTGTCGTTGATTAACATAGCTTGCCAACCTGAAATTTCTTGACCGAAAGTTATCGGTGTAGCGTCCTGTAAATGAGTTCGACCTGTTTTAATAGTGTGTTCGTATTCTTTGCGCAAATTTTCCATGACATTTATTCCCTCATCTAGAACAGGCAATAAATGATTTTTCACTGCAAGAACCGCTGAAATATTCATGGCCGTAGGAAAAGTATCATTTGAACTTTGAGACATGTTAATGTGGTCGTTAGGGTGTAAAAGTTTTTCGTTTGCTATTTCGTTTCCACGATTTGCAATGACTTCATTAACATTCATGTTAGTCTGAGTTCCTGATCCTGTCTGCCATACAACTAAAGGGAAATGCTCATTTAATTTTCCTGCAAGAACTTCATCACAAACAGTTACAATTATATTTTTACGTTTTTCATCGAGTTTTCCAAGTCTAAAATTTGCAATAGCTGAAGCCTTTTTGACGATTGCCAATCCTCTAATTATTTCTATAGGCATCTTCTCAACATTTTGCGAAAAATTTTCCGAGCTTCTTTGTGTCTGTGCTCCCCAATATTTATTTGCAGGAACTTTTATTTCACCCATTGAATCCTTTTCAATCCTGTAATCTGTCATTAAAATTTTCTCCTTTGTTATTAATATATTTCTTGATTTCATTTTTAGGAATTTCGTATTTTTGATTTATGAAATTCGTTATATCTTTGACGCTCATTGAATTTTTCAACATATCCTGAACTTCAGACTGCCATAAAATTTTTTCCTCTTCAAAATTCTGTTGATGTCCTTCGACTACTAAAACAAGCTCGCCCTTAATGCCGTCTTGTATGTGCTGCAAGATTTTCGATAAATCTTCTCTGATTGCCTCCTGAAAAATTTTGCTTATCTCACGTATTAACGCCGCTTTCCTATCTCCGAAAATTTCTATCATCTCTGAAATTTGTTTCTCAATTTTATGAGGCGATATATAAAAGCACATTGTATACGGAAAATTTTTAACGCTATCGAAGAATTTTTGACGTTCACCGAATTTTTCGGGCGGAAATCCCATAAACATAAAAGGTTGAGGCACAATTCCCGACATTAACACCGCAGGCAAAACCGCTGAAGCTCCCGGCAAAACATCAACTTCAATTCCTTCATCAATCGCTTTTTTCAACAATATCCAACCGGGATCAGAAATTCCCGGCGTGCCTGCGTCAGATATTACAGCAATCTTTTTACCTTCTTTTAATTTATCAAGCAGGAAATTTATTCTTTGATTTTCGTTATAAAGATGAAACGAAATTGTTTTTGTATTTATATTGTATTTTCGCAATAATATTCCCGATGTCCTCGTATCTTCACACGCAATCAAATCAGCTTCACGTAAAATTATTAACGCTCTCAAAGTTATATCTTCAAGATTTCCAATAGGAGTTGGAACTAATGTTAAAGGCATGATTAATTACTTTCTCACAATATCTATCACAGTAACTTCGGGTGGCGCGAATAATCTCATCATAGCTCCGTTATAACCTGCTCCGTTGCTTACGTAAACATAACCGCCCGATTTCTTCGATAAACCTTGCGTGCTTTTTGAGGCCATGTTCTTGAAATATCCTAAAGGCCAGAACTGTCCTCCGTGAGTATGTCCCGAAATTTGTAAATCAAATTTATTTTCAGCGTCAAACGGAAGTCCGGGTCGATGTTTTAACACTAACACGAATTTATTTTCATCTTCAGGTTTGAGGAATGTTTTTAACCAGCCGTGTTTATTATCATCAAGCCCTATAATCGTAATTCCTGCTGCTTCAACTCGTTCATCAATCAGCAAATTAAATCCGCAGTCCCTTATAATTCCTTCAACATCTTCATCAAGGATTAAATAATGTTCGTGATTCCCGTTCACCGCAAAAGCTCCTAATGGTGCCTCACGTGCCGCATCACTTAACATTTTAAGCTCCCTTTCTCTGTAACTCATATCTCCGTCAATAATATCTCCTGTTAATATAAACATATCGGGTTTTGATTCGTTTACGAGTTTCATTACACGTTCAAAATGCCAATGAGTATATAAACCACCTATATGAACATCTGTTAAATATGTTATACGGATTTTATTTATATCTTCAGGTAATTTGTCGGTGAAAATTTTAAGCTCACGTGTCCTAACAAAATATGCTTCGGCCATGCTGTAAAGAGTTAATATGAGAGTGAGAAGTAAAGCGCATAAAATCTTTTTGCCGTTGAACTTTGAAAAGCCCGTTAATAAATCTACAAGTAAAAATGCAAAGAAACCGAACAAAGTAATTATTGTCCAAGTTGTAGCGAGTGATTTTATGATTTCATTAGTGTGAAGCGAAAAAATATCGTACTCAACATAACTGAAATCAAATCCGCAAACGGCTCCGGCAATAATCCAAAATGCTGCCCATGCTATAAAAATATACCTGACGAATTTATTCATTCCCGCAGTTTCTAATCTCTTGTAAATAAAATATTGCGTTCCGAACGATAAAACTTCAAACATTCTAATCTCCTTTTATAATTGTCCGTCGATTTCGTAAGCTCTTAATAATTCCTGAGTGTAATTATTATTTTCATCACGGACTATTAAAGGCGGAAGGAGGGTTAAATTTTCTCCTCCGTCTTTAACGCATTCTATCAAAAATATTTCGGAATTAGAATTTATTTTGGAATAAACGGATCTGATTTTTTTCGGAACAATTTTTTTCGCCAGCATTGAGCTTAAAAATACATCAAGTCTTTCACTCTTAAACACTGCGAACATTCTGCCTTTGCTCTTCAAAACTCTTTGTGCTAAATCTGCTACGTCATCAATATTGCAAGTTAATTCAAGTCTTGCAGTTGAACGTGAAATATTACAGCCCTGACGGCTTGAACTTAACGAAGAATAAGGCGGATTAATAACAAGTCCGTCAAAATATTCTCTCGGTAAAATATTTTTGTCCCTCAAATCACCTTCAATAAAATTAACTCTGTCATCAAGATTATTATTTTCAGCGTTTAATTTTGCGAGTTCAATAAGTTCATTTTGAATGTCAATGCCCGTGATTTTAAGTCGGTTAAATTTCATCGCAAGCAAAAGAGATATAGCCCCCGAAGCACAGCCTGCCTCCAAAAATTTATTATGCCCCGAACGGACTTTAACCCATGCCGACAATAAAATCGTATCCATATTAACTCTCGCAAAATTTTCAGGCTGAAGCAATTTTAATTTTCCGAATAAAATTTCGTCAGATGTAAAACTTTCAAGCATGAAATTATAAAAATTTTCCTTAACATTTTTGAAAAATTATAACACCATGATAGAATTGAAAAATTCAAAGACTTTAATTATTATGGAGGCAAAAAATGATCGCAAAAAAATTTTCAGCAGTTTTTCTTTTTGTTTTAACTTTTGCATTGTTTCCGATTTTGAAAGCTGATGCAATGCCTGAACCAACTCCTTTATTAGCTGATTTATGCACGTGGCAGTTTGACGAAGAATCTTCTTCTTATGAAGCTGATGTTGCACAATACATTAAAGCAACTCTTGATGAAGGCGATGATTTTGCTCAAAGGCTCATGAATGAAGCAGCTATTATGAAGAACAGAATAAGCTACACCCAAGAGCAGGCTCTTGAAGAAATCAGACGCATGGTTGACGACGGAAAATTACAATACTACATCGTAAGCAAAGGGCAATACAGATACACGAGCGGAATTAATTCGGTGTACACTACGACGAATGTTAATCTGCGCTCACAGCCAAACACAAAAGCAAATATTATAACTGTAGTTCAAAAAGGCTATTACGGGGACGGATATATAACACCTGAACTTTCGGATTATCTCGGAGAATGGACAAATCCTGAAGGAGATACTTGGGTGCTTGTAAAATACAGAACATTTACGTTAGCAAAAGACAGCGAAAAAAAATTAGGCTGGCTCAGTAAAAAATATGTGGGATTTCTCACGGACAATCAGGTTATGAAAGTTGCAGAGATAGTTGACAATCCAAGCAAATATATGAATAGCAGCAGTTATACGGCCTCTCAAAATACTTATTCGGGACAATCTGCGAGCAACTCGTCAGGCGGATATGACAGCGTTGAAACACTTTCAGCAGAACAAATGCTCTTATTATTTGCCAATAACGCTTTCAAGGCTGAAAAATTATACAAAGGAAGAACGATTAAAGTTTACGGTAAAATTAATGCAATAACAAGCGAAGACGGAAATCCTTTAATTGAGTTTTATGATGGTTCTGGCGGACATGTGATATGTTTTGTTTCAAGAAATGATCCGTTGTTTTTAGATGCGGAAAAGGGAAGAAGCATTACGATACAGGGTGAAGTTTATGATGTAAATATTGATAGATATAAGGCTAGGGCATTTAAAATGAGAAATTGCAAAATAATATCAATCCCGTAAATTAAAAAGGCGTGGAAGTTATTTCGTGAGCTTCCTCGCCCATGCTCTTACGGCTGCTGTAGAATGAAATTCTAATTCTTTGAGACGTTTTTTATGTTGAACGGCTAAATTAGGGAAATGAGTTTTCATTGCTCCTAAAACCGGAACTAAAATTCTTGCGTCATTTGAATCTAATAATTTTCGTAATACATTTGAATTAATAATTTTCCCTGAAGGCCACCGCCTTAATATAACTGCAACATCATCAGGTTTTACATGCAGTAAAAAACTTTCCATGACATCAGGATCAGAACCGATTAGACTTATAATTAAGAGTGTAGGAAAATTTTCGGCGTTATCAGCGGCATCAAGTGCAATTAATTTTCGTGTCATATCCTCAAACGGTAAAGCTGCTGCAATTTCTGCGGTTGAATCATCAATTTCGGGACGCCTCAAAATTTCCGAGAAGGCTCTGCGAAATTCAACTTTATTGGCAAGATGTCCCGAATGTTTCAAGGCAGCGTTTACGACTTTATAGTTTGAAGATTTTAGCCTGAAAATTACGTCGGCCATGTCAATATCATAAACATTTTTACGGCTTGAATAACGGCTCTTAAATTCCTGTTCGTATTTATCAAGAATGGAATTTATTTTTCCTTCTTCGGCTTGTCGTTTTTTTGCAGCGTTGTAATAATCGTAAATATTTTTCGTAGGCTTTTGAGGTTTAGAAGCTGAATTTAATTCTTCGGCGGTTAAATTTTTAAGTTGATTGTAAGCACTCGTAATCTGTTTGAACCTGAAATCGCTTTTTGAGCCTGTAACATCTGGGTGAAGTTCACGAGCTAACCGTCTGAAAGCAGAATGAATATCATCAGGTGAAGCCCCTGCATCAAGTCCTAAAGTTTTCAGATTAGTCAAAATTTCTGCTTTATCCATGACAGACAATAATTTTCTCCTTTCTATCTATGATATTATTTTATCGTAAAAATCTTTACAGGAGGAAAAAATTTTGGCAGCAACCTTATCAGTAATAATTGCGTTAGTCATATCAATTACGCTTAACGTGCTGATGTTCACACGAAAAAAAGTAAGTCAAAACCGCTCAATCAGGACAACAATTTTATCAGGGATTCAAAATGTTAGTGAGCTTGCAACAATTAGAGAACAATTTCAATCTATTGTTTCATTCTCTGACGGTGTAAAAATTCCCGGATTAAATTTCAATTTTCCCGGTACAACGAAAAAATTTATGCTTAAATATTACGGGACAATAGTTTGCGGCTGTGATCTTTCAAAAGCAAAAGTTTCAGAGAAATTTGACAAAAAAGTAACAATCACTTTACCACCCAGCAAAATCCTTGACGTTTACGCAGATGTTCATAGCTTTGAAGTTTATGATCAGAGCGTGGGAATTTTTACGTCAATAAAACTTGATGATCAAAATCGTGAAGTTAATGCGGATTTGGAGAAGGTGAAGGCACATGAAATTCAAAACGGAATACTTGAACATTCAAACGAGAACGTCAGAAAAATTTTAACGTCGGTAGCAGCATCAGCAGGAGCAGAGGCCGAAATAATTTTCACGGAAGAAGAACAGCCGGCATTAATAAGTAAGATAGCGGAAATTCTTCAGCTTGAAGCCTCTAAAACTGAAGAATAATATTAACGGGAAAGCCATTCCCGTTATTCTTCATCTTAGTTCCTTAACTTCTCCGATAACATCGCAATATTCACATCTGTAAGTTTTCTTTTCAGGATCAACCAATTTGAATACATGCGGAAGTTCTTGTTCCGTTGAAGTGATACATCGAGGATTTTTACACTTGATTACATTAACAAGGGTTTCAGGTAAGGCAAGATGTTTTTTCCTGACTAATTTTCCGTCCTTTACGTAATTAACAGTTATGTGAGGGTCAATATATCCCAAGACATCAAGGTCAAGGTCTATAAGCTCGTCAATTTTAACAATATCTTTGCGTCCGAATTTCGGGCTTTGACAATTCTGTATGATAGCTACGCAGCAATCCAATTTGTTAAGCTTCAAATAATCGTAAACTATCATGCTTTTTCCTGCCTTTATATGGTCAAGAACTATTCCGTTGCTTACACCGTCAATATTCATCGTGAAACCTCCTTTTATTCAATCCCTAATAACAACATTATTAACGCCATTCGCATTTGTTTTCCGCAAAGAGTTTGATAAAAATATTTCGCTCTCGGGTCATCATCAACTGCAACTGAAATTTCATTAACTCTCGGTAACGGGTGAAGAATTGCTAAATCAGATTTAGCGGTCTTTAATTTCTCCTCGTCCAAAATATAAGTATCTTTCAGTCTGACATAATCTTCTTCGTTGAAAAATCGTTCCTTTTGTACTCGCGTCATATAAAGAATATCCAATTTAGGCATTGCGTATTCAAGCGATGGAGTTTCTTCCCATTTTGCGCCGGCTTTATCAAGAGCTTCACGCATATATTCGGGCAATCTTAATTCATTCGGAGCTATTAATATGTAAGTATTATCAGGATAACGCAGCATTGCTTCAATTAACGAGTGTACGGTTCGACCGAACATTAAATCTCCGCATAAGCCTATTGTTAATCCCGATAATTTTCCTTTAGACCTTCTGATTGTTAAAAGATCCGCTAATGTTTGTGTCGGGTGGAAGTGTCCTCCGTCTCCTGCATTAATAATCGGAACTGTAGCTTTCATGGCCGCAACAACGGGCGCACCTTCCTTGTGATGTCTCATAGCTATTATGTCGGCATAGTTGCTGATTACTCTGACAGTATCTCCGACCGATTCACCTTTTGCTGCTGATGAAGATTTACTGTCTGCTGTGCTGATTACAGAACCTCCTAAAGATAACATGGCAGATTCAAATGAAAGTCTTGTTCTTGTTGAAGGCTCGTAAAAAATCGTCGATAAAATTTTGCCTTTACATTTTTCGCGATACTTATCGGGATTTTTCTCTATATCGTCAGCAACATTCATAAGTGAATTAATCTCATCGGTCGATAAATCCAAAATGCTGACTAAACTGCGAACTTTTTTGTCATTCATGTTAAATTATCCTTTCAGCCAAGATTCATCAGAGGGATTATCTCTGAATTTTAACAGGCGTTTTTCATCTTCGGGCTTTATATATCCTTCTTCAACAGCAACTTTCACAAGAGTATCTAAATCACAAAGCGAATGATTTTCAACTTTAGCGTTTGCTAATCTCTCAAGACCTTTTTTCATTCCGTAAGTGAATATGCTAACGATACCAAGAACATGTGCGCCTGCTTCACGTAAAGGCTCTACACATTCAAGCACTGAACCGCCCGTAGAAATTAAATCCTCAATCACTACGACTTTCTCACCTGCTGAAACTTTTCCTTCAATTTGATTTTTTCGGCCATGATCTTTCGCTGAACCTCGAACATATCCCATAGGTAAATTTAATCTCTCCGCAATTAATGCAGCATGTGAAATTCCCGCCGTCGATGTTCCCATAAGAGCCTCTGTTTCGGGATAAAATTTTTTCACGTATTCGGCCATTGAATTTTCAACGATGTTACGTTCTTCAGGATAAGAGAGAATTAAACGGTTGTCGCAATATATCGGCGATTTTATTCCTGAAGCCCATGTGAACGGCTCATCAGGTCGTAAAAATACCGCTTTGATTTTCAGCAGCACTTTAGCAATTTCATTCATTTTCAATTACTCCTCACAAAATTCTTTGATACATTTTTCATAAGTTTTAACGGGGTCTAACGACTTAGTAATCGGTCTTCCGACTACTATAAAATCAGAACCCAATTCTTTAGCTTTTTTCGGGTCTGTAACTCTTGCTTGATCTCCTACGTCATCGCCTCTGAAACGAATGCCGGGTGTTACGGTGTAAAAATCTTTTCCGACCTCATCATGAATTAATTTCGCTTCCAAAGGTGAGCAAACGACACCGTTTAATCCGGCGTTAAAAGCGTTACGGGCATAATGAATTACAACTTCTTCAAGAGGTTTTGAAATTAATAATTCTTTTGTCATTATGTCTTGGCTTGTTGAAGTTAATTGAGTTACGGCAATTAATATCGGTCTTGTACCGTCATCATTCGTTAAACCCTCAACAGCGGCCTTCATCATTTCAATAGCTCCCGAAGCATGAACGTTAGTCATATCGACACCGAGATTTCTCAACGAACGCATTGCTCCTTTAACAGTGTTAGGAATATCATGAAGTTTTAAGTCGAGAAAAATTTTATGACCTCGTGATTTAATTTCACGAACAATTTTCGACCCTTCCGAATAAAAAAGTTCCATTCCGATTTTAACGAAAGGTTTACGCCCGAAATTTTCAAATTTGTCGATAAACTCAAAAGTTTTTTCAGCATTCGGGAAATCAAGAGCTACTATTACATCTTTTCCCATGTTAAATTTAACCGTTACAAAAAGCTTTCAGCCTTCTGAATAACGTTCTCCTTTCCTGTTTGATTTTAATATTGACGGAATTTAATCAAACATTCCGCTGATACTTTCTTCTCCGTGAATGCGTCTTATTGCTTCGGCAAATAACGGAGCTATACTCACCTGTTCAATTTTATCTATATTTTTTTCTGCTGATAAAGGTATTGTGTCAGTGAAAATTAATTTTTCGATCGCTGATTTTTTGATCTTTTCAATGGCTTCACCAGATAATACTGCATGAGTGGCACAAGCGAAAATTTTACCGGCTCCCCGTTCTTTTAATCCTTGAGCGGCATGACATATAGTTCCTGCTGTGTCGATAATATCATCAACAAGTATTGCGGAACGTCCTTTAATATTTCCAACAATGTCCATAACTTCGGATTTATTGGCTTCATCGTAAGAACGCCTTTTATCGACAATAGCAATATCAGTGTTCAACATCATCGCAAATTTTCTTGCCCTTGCAACTCCTCCGGCATCAGGAGAGACAACAACGACTTTATGTTCCGCAAGCTCTTTAGACAAAAAGTCTTTGAAGTAACCCGCCATTAATTTCATTCCTGTTAAATGGTCGACAGGAATATCAAAAAATCCTTGAATTTGTCCCGTATGTAAATCTGCCGTAACTACTCTGTCAACTCCTCCGTGAGCTAAAATATTTGCGATGAGTTTTGCAGTAATCGGTTCTCTGGGTTTAGCTTTTCTGTCCTGACGGGCGTAACCGAAATACGGAATGACGGCATTAACATAATGTGCAGAAGCCCTTCTTGCGGCATCAGCCATAATTAAAAGCTCCATAATGTTTTCGTTTACCGGAGAACAAGTCGGCTGTATTATAAATACATCAGCACCTCTCACACTTT
>CALBPU010000182.1 GCA_937899395.1 uncultured Fretibacterium sp. | reverse complement strand
GTACTCACTTTCCTTTGGTTCACGATAATGTTGGTCGGACATTTTTAGATGTAGAACCATCAGAATTGAATACGAATTCAAATTACCCACAATGTCTTTGTAAAGCTTGCTTTACATGGGCAAAGATAATGATTATTTCGCAAAAAACTAAAATGTTAAGGATGCTTTTATTTGTTTTTCTTTAAAACCACATGCCAAGAGGGGGACAGAAAATGACTGTCCACTGTCCCCCTATCCACTATCACGAAAGCTGCTGAGAACAGGATGTCTGCTATTATCAAACAGACTTATGGTATAGCAATTGCGTAGACTGGTTTTGTGGAGGACGTGAAGTTTCTTTATAACCAAAACTTTCAAAGCTGATGTCCTCATCTATCTGTCTCCAATGAATGCCAATAGTGCTAAAGGTATAGTGACTTCTCTCTTCAGATGAAGCGCTTCTCAAGCGGGGATACCAAAGCAATGATTGGCAATAGGTCTCCCCATTGTCTGCAAGGCCATAAATGTAGTCTCCGTCAAACCATATTTGCTTTATTGTCATCATTTCCCTTAAAATATTGATTTCAACTCCTTAAGATAATGTCACTATTATCATCTATCATCTTCTTAATATTCCTCAAATCCCCAGCTTTGATACTATGGCATTCCATTAGGTCGAAACGTGCACCACTCCAAACAAATTTGGCATCACCACCCTTCCCTATGACATGAACGTGAACAGGTTCATGTTCCAAACTAAAAAACATAAAAACAAAGCCGTAGGCTCTAAAAATCTCTGGCATAATAGTTCGTCGTTAGTTTTTTTGCAAAGATATGCTATTTTTGAGAACAGACAAAATTATAGCAAAAAACTTTAGATGCGCAATTAAATTAAGGCATTCGTAGGTTTTAATAATAAAAAGATAAAGAGCATATTTCAAGAATGAGTATGCTCTTTTTGTCTCAATAACAAATTTGAAATTTTTCTGAAGGCGTTCGTTCTGTGAGAGATTGAATTTTTTATGTCAGGATTTAATTTTGCAAAAGTTTTTTCATAACCTTCAGGAATAAATACAGGATCATAACCAAAACCGTTTGAACCTTCAGGAGCTTCAGCTATTTTTCCGTAACAAAATCCCTCGCATATCAAAATATATTCATCAGGTACACACAATGCAACTGATGCAGCAAATCTTGCTTTACGGTTTTCAATTCCTTTAAGGTTCGAGAGAAGCCACGAAACTTTATCGCAGTCTTTTCCCATAACTATTCGAGATGAATATAATCCCGGTGCCCCGTCAAGAGCTTCAACTTCAAGTCCGCTGTCATCTGCAAGACAAGGTAATCCCGATTGTTTTGCCCATGTTCTAGCCTTTAACATAGCGTTCTCCGAATAACTTTTTCCCGTTTCTTCAACCGTTAATTTTGAAATTTCAGGAGCAAAAATTATTTCATCGGCAAAATCTTTCGAGGAGCTTTTTATTATCTCATCAAATTCTTTATATTTGCCAAAATTTCCCGTAGCTATTACTAATTTATCGAACATCATGACTTCTTCGGCATTTTCCATGGGGCTGAAAGATTTACAACTCCTCCGCTTTTAGGAGGCTTTGAATCAATCAAAAACCTTATTTGTGAAACAGGCGAAAAATTTTCCTGAACAGTCCTCACTATTCCCGTCATTAATAACAAGCTCTGCCGCTGTCCTATTCTTTCAAGTGCCGAAGCAAATTGCTCCGACATATCCAAGAATATCGTATCTGCCGAGCCTCTGAATACGTGAAGCATTTTTATGCTGTCAACACCTGAAAATTCGCTCAACGAAATTTTTATCGCAGCAATAACAGCGTCCGCTATATTTTCCTCCTGAGTTTTCATTACAAAATTCTGTCTTGTCTCACCTATTGAATCGTCAAGAACGTGATATAAATTCAATGATACTTGTTTTACGTCCAAACCGTTTTTCAAATTTTCCTGAGTTATACGTTCTTTTTCAGCCGATTCAAAATTTGATAAATCCTCTTGGTTCTCGATTCTGTTTTCAGGGCTTAATAATAATTTCTTGTTGAGAAAATCAACTCCCCACGATGTCGCAAGATAACCTAAAACAAAGCACAATAATATTATTCCCAGCCATAATAAAATTTTCAGCAATAACGGTGTCGCTAAATTATTTTCACGCTCAATTTGAGGATTTCTTGTCCTTGATTCATGACGCTTATTATTTTGATTCTGTTGCATCATGGCCGCCTGCTGGATCTGTCGTCGTCGCGGTGTAGGAGTTCTTGAACTTTGCATACTTGTTCGTCTGACTGCTGGCAATTTTTTTCACTCTCCCTATCTCAAATAATTCATAATTCCTTCTGACATTGCACGAGCAATTTGCTGCTGATATGCTGATGTAGTAAGTTTTCGTGCTTCAGGAGCGTTTGTTACAAATCCCGTCTCAAGCAAAACCGCCGGCATTCCTGCTCCTCTTAAAACAAAAAACGGTGCTTGAGCAACTCTCCTCATCGGCAAATTACTTCTAACTCCTGCGTTATAAAGTGCCGCTGCAAAATCCGTACTTTCGCTGATTTTATTATTCTGCTGCATATCTCCGAGAATCTTCAGGAGCATCTCCGTTCTTCGGTCAACATTTGCCGTATCCATGCCCCTGCCTTCAACATATTCACGGTTTTCAATCTTTGCTAAGTTCATAGCGTCTTTGTCCGTAGGCAATGCCATTATATAAATCTCAAATCCTGTCATCGAAGTTTTTGAAGGCAATGCGTTTACGTGAATACTCACGAATAAATCAGCTTTAACGTTATTCGCAATATCCGTACGTTCCTGAAGTTTCAGATATACATCTGTCCTTCGAGTCATCACGACATTATAACCGCGTGCCTGCAAAACCTTTTCAAGCTCAAGGCCGATTCCGAGATTGACATTTTTTTCCGTAACTCCGTTTGCAGAAGCTCCGGGATCTTTCCCGCCGTGTCCCGGATCTATAACTATTGTTTTACGTCGTGATGCTGCTGTGTTGCTCATCGGAATTGTAATAGAACTCGGAGGAGTGTTTACAGCAGGGCTTGTGTATTTTGGCTGCGAATTATCTATTGTGATAACAGGGTCAGGACGTTTAGGAGTTGAAGGTTTTGTTTCAACTTGAACGGGCTGAACAGGTTGAACAGTCTGAGCAACTTTTTGTTGTTCTGATTTTGTCGGAGTGCTGCTGATAAATTTCACGCTTTCGGGGAAAAAGAAATCAAAAACAATTCTTCGAGGATTATTCAGGATTATTTTTTCGGCTTTCGTAATTCCTTCAGGCCGGAATAAAAATTCAAATCCTTCAGCCTGCTTTTTTATTTCAAGTTTGACGTTTGAGAATGGCGACGCAAGATTTTCAGGTGTCTCAAGAGTTGAAGCGAATAAAGCATGTAACACCCTTCCCGACATAAAAACTTGAGGATCCGCGTTATCATCGGCCATGATTACGGCACGAATTTTTTTGTGTTTACCTTCCTGCGAAGTCCAACGTACAGATTGAGCTGTTCCGTTATAAATTTCTCCGTCTTCTGTTTTTGAATCCGTAAGTTTGAATGATTCATATTTCGGTTGAGATTTTGATGACTGAGATTTTTTCGTTGACTTAACAGCCGCTGTCTGAATCTCTGTATCTTGAATCGGAGTTAGTGTCTTTTGAGGTGTTTGAATTTGAGTTTGAGTTTGAATTGTCGGGAGATTAATTGCAGGTGTAGGATATGCCGCAGGAATTTGAGCTACCGTTACAGGTTTTGATTCCTCTTCAAATTTTCCGAAATCGACATCGTTATCTTTTGCATTTGCTGTAGTAACATTGTAGCCTGAAATTTTGTTAATCCTTAATTTATTTCCTGCTCCCGAACCTACAGTGTTTTGAAATAATGATACTGCACTCGATGAATCAAGCCATAATTTTCCGTTGTTCTCAAACGGTGCTGAATGCAGCGGAATTATTGCAAGCCCACGCCATGCAGCAGCAGAATTATTTATAACTCTTAACTGAATGTTACCCTTTGTGAGAATTAATTCCTCTCCTGAACGTGATGATGAAAATCCTAACAGGCTTCCAACATCTGAAACAGGTACAAAAATTTGCGAATTATTTTCAACACATTGAACTGCTCCGAGCCTGCCTGAACCTTTGAATAAAGCTGCATCAGCATATACCGCCGAAGAAAAAGCACACAAAACTAAAGCAGCCGAAATTAATGAATAAAGGGCCGCCGTAAAAAAAAATTTACGCATAAAAACTTTTACTCGCCGTCTTCTAATATTTGATCCAGCTCAAACAGATTCGATACATCAAGCAACAATATTAATCTATCATCAGCCGGTTTTGCTACCCATAATACATAACGCCTGTCAATCGACGTTGATAATTTCGTAGCAACTTCAAGTTGAGCATCATATATAGTCAAAACTTCACGAACTGAATTTACAATCATTCCGAAAGTTACATCATTGACTGCTATAACAACTATTCTTGCCTCATCGGTTAATTGATGTCCGACCATTCCGATTTTGAGGTGCATATCGAATACAGGTACTATTGTTCCTCGAAGATTTATAACTCCTCGAATATATGCCGGAGCATTCGGAACCCTCGTTATAAATGAAGGGACTCTTACGATTTCACGAACTATATTAACGTCGACACCGAAATTTTCTCTTCCTAATGTAAATACTAAATTAATATGCTCTTCACCCAGAGATTCCATATCTAAATCTCTGAAATCCTGATTAATTTCTTTTTTCGTCGGATCTAATTTTTGAATGTCTGCCAAAGAAATCTGCCTCGTTTTCGTTTCTATATTATTAAAAATTAATTCCCCCTGCCGAAAATCTTTTATTCTCAGCAGGAGGGGTTGAATATTATTCAGCTATTGCACTTTCAGCAAGTTTGAACGCTCCCATAACGGCCTGATTACCGTTAAGAGCTACCGGAGTGATATAACTGTTAATGTTGCGAAGTTCTTTTGTGTCAATGTAATCATTGATATACTCAAGAACATATTTGCGGATTAACGGGAATAACTGCGCCTGATTCATAACGCTTCCGCCTAAGATGATTTTTTGAGGGCTTAACGTCATTATGAGCGAGTTAATTGCCTGAGCAATATATTTTGCTTCAAGTTCCCAAACTTCGGGACGGTCTGAAAGCTGTTTTCCGGGTTTTCCCCAACGTTCCTGAATAGCTTCTCCCGATGCCATACCTTCAAAGCAGGCACCGTGTGAAGGACAATGACCTTTGTAATCATCGCCGGGAATTGTTAAAACTCTAATATGACCGCCTTCAGGGTGTAACATTCCGTGAATCGGATTGCCTCCGGAAATTGCTCCTACACCGATACCGAAACCGATTTTAATATACACGGCATCGTTAAGACCCTTAGCAGCTCCCCAAGTTGCTTCACCTAAAAGGCCACAGTTTACGTCGATGTCAATAGCCACAGGAATGTTTAAGGCTTCCTGTAAAGTTTTTAACATCGGGTAATTTTTCCACGCAATTTTAGGAGTATTGAGAATCGTACCGTAGGTCTTTGAATTTTTCCTGACATCAACAGGGCCGAAACATGAAATTCCGAGAGCCGAAATTTTTTCTTCATCAGGTAATGAAGGATCAATCTTCGACTTGAAATATTCGATTATTTGCGGCATTGTTTCTTCAGGAGTTGCAGTTGGAACGGAAATCTGGTCAATAATCTGGCCGCTTTCATTTCCGACGGCACAGATCATTCTTGTACCGCCAACATCTAATCCACCGTATAACATATTATCCGAACAACCTCCCTAATAATCCCTTAGGCTTTTCAGCTTCAGCCGGTTTAGCTTCGGGCTTAACTTCAGGTTTAACCTCTTCTTTAGCTTCAGCTTTCGGCTCAGGGATTTTGTATTTTGATAAATCAATGTTTCTGACATTTTCACGTAAAGGCAAAATGCTCTTCGGGTTCACCGATAATTCATCAACGCCCCACTTCAAAAATTCTTCCGTGAGTGTCGGATCGGCTCCGAGTTCACCGCAAATTCCTACCCATGTGTTATGCCTGTGTCCAGCCTCAATAGTTTCTCTGATAAGTCTCAATACCGCAGGGTGATGAGTATCAGCGAAACGTTCAAGATTTGCGCTCTGACGGTCAATAGCACAAGTATACTGCGTTAAATCGTTTGTTCCGAGTGAGAAGAAATCAACTTCTTCAGCAAGTTCGTCGGCACAAAGGGCTGCTGCTGGAGTTTCAATCATAATTCCGATCTCATATTTCCCGATAGTAGCTCCTTCGGCTTCGAGTTCCTTTTTGCAAGTAGCGAGAATTTCTTTGCATTCCTGAACTTCCCAACGGCTTATAATCATGGGGAACATAATTCCGAGATTGCCGTATGCTGAAGCCCTTAACAACGCTCTTAACTGCCTCTTGAAAAAGTCTCTTCGTGTTAAACAAATCCTGACGGCTCTGAAACCCAACGCGGGATTTTCTTCTTTGTCGAGGTTCATATAGTCGATAGTTTTGTCGGCACCGATGTCGCAAGTTCTGATGATTATGAGGCGGGGAGCAAGTGATTCGAGAACTCTCTTATAAGCTTCAAACTGTTCATCTTCAGTAGGATCAGTTTTGCTGTTGAGATAAACAAATTCGGAACGGAAAAGCCCGACACCTTCTGCGTCATTTTCACGGACTGCGTTAATATCCTTAGGGCCTCCGATATTGGCATAGAGTCTGACTTTGTAACCGTCTTTAGTAATGCTCGGCTTGCCTTTGAGTTCCTGTAATTTTGCTTCTTTCTCTTTGTCCTCCTGCTGTTTAGCTGTGAGAGCTTCGACAGTAGGTTTGTCGGGGTCGATATAAATGCAGGAGTTATAGCCGTCAAGGATTGCGAATTTCCCGTCCCAATCATCTGAAATATCAGTACATTGAATCAGTGTCGGCCAGTTCATGCTGCGAGCCAAAATTGCTGTGTGGCTGTTTGAACTTCCGAGACGTGTTACAAGTCCGAGCAATAATGATTTGTCGAGCTTTACAGTTTCAGAAGGTGCAAGGTCATCAGCAACCAAGATAGCAGGTTCAGTGCCCTGTAAATTTTCAGTGTCAGCTCCGAATAAGACATCAAGCATAGAATTTTTGATGTCAATTACGTCAGCACTTCGAGCCTGAAAATAAGGGTCGTCCATGTTCCTGAACATTTCTGCGGCAGCTTCAAATCCGTCTCGTACAGCATACTCGGCAGTATGACCTTCGCTCATGATTTCCTTGCAAGAGTCGATTAAATCATCATCATCAAGCATCATTGCATGAGCTTCAAAAATACCTGCCGTATCTTTACGACCTTCTTTCATTTCTTTCTCGTAAAGGGCGTTCTGCTGTTCCTGAACTTTTACACGGGCGGCTTCAAAGCGATCGATTTCCGCTTTAATGTCCGAAACAAGTTCGTCGCTAATCTCGTAAACAGGAGCTTTATAGAGTTTAATTTTCCCTATCGCAATACCGTTTACAATTTTGATTCCCTTGTAGGCGTGCATTAAAAATTCTCCTTGACGAATTTCTCAATGGCTGCGGCGCAAACTTCTTCATCTTCGCCTTCAATCTGAATCGTAACTTCGTCGCCCTGTTTGATGCCCATTCCCATGAGCTTCATTAAGGCAGTAGCTTTTGCGCTTTTTTCACCTTTGATAAAGGTAATGGTGCTCTTGAAGTTCTTTGCTCCTTTTACGAGGATTCCTGCAGGGCGTGCGTGGATTCCGACCGGGTCTTGAATGACATACTTAAATTCTTTCATTGTACTTCAACTACTCCTTTGTGATAAAAATTAAAATAAAATTTGTCCATTAATAAAATGGCATAACGTTAAGTAAATTATAATATAGATTTCAAAAATTGCGCGTGAAAATTTTTGAGTTTTAATTTTAATGCTTGAAGTTTCAGGGAAAAAAAATTTTAAGGCTTGACGCAAAATTAATGGTCGTGTAAAATTTCACTCGTTGTTGAGGGCCTATAGCTCAAGTGGTCAGAGCCACCGGCTCATAACCGGAAGGTTCTTGGTTCGAGTCCAAGTAGGCCCATGTAAATCTTACTAAATCTTAAAAATTTCCGTAAAAAAGAATTAACAAAACCAGATAAAGACCAATATTGTTTACATCTTTGTAAAATTCTGTAACTCCACAGTAACGAACAAACCCGTAGTCTGATATATATAATAAAAATTCAGGTCTACGGAAAAGGAGAATAAATTCAGCAATGGCAC
>CALBPU010000181.1 GCA_937899395.1 uncultured Fretibacterium sp. | reverse complement strand
CCCAATCCCCATATAATTGTTACAATTAATTATTAATTTTCTTAAATATATATTGTTTTAATTATATTTAAATTTAATTTAAAAATAATTAATAAACAATGAATGACGACTTAAATTTTAATTTCAACGATTTAAGCAAGCATACACCAAATAGAAATAATATTTCAATTTCTAGATTTGGAACTCCACTTAATTATAGCAATGAGCCCTTCCCAAATTCATTTCTTAATGAATCTAATGGAGTTAAATTAACAAATATAACAAATGAAAATATATTAAGAACTAGATTTGATAGTCAAGAAGATTCAATAAAAAGCGTTTGTGTTTATTATATTAGCTTAAAAAATATTTTTAATGAGGCTGATATTGTTTTTTTATGTCTGCCTGATGACGCAGCTGTCGAAGCTGTTAATCTCGTTGAAAATAATAACACGGTTATTATTGATACTTCAACAGCTCACAGAGTTTCTGAAGGTTGGGTTTACGGTTTGCCTGAAATAAAAGGACAAAGAGAACTCATTAAAGCCTCAAAGAGAATTGCCAATCCGGGTTGTCATGCAAGCGGTTTTATTGCACTTGTGGCTCCGTTGGTTGAGAACAAAATTTTAAGTCCTGATGAAAAACTCACGTGCTTCTCATTGACGGGTTATTCAGGAGGCGGGAAAAAAATGATTGCCCAATACGAAAATCAAAACCGTGAAAAATTTTTCGATTCTCCAAGACAATACGCCCTGTCTCAAAATCATAAACATTTGCCCGAAATGATGAAAATTTGCAAGTTAAATAATGCTCCTGTATTTTGTCCGATTGTTGCTGATTTTTATTCGGGAATGGAAGTTACCGTGCCGATTTTTGCTCCCGACATCGAAACTATCAAAGAAATTTATAAATCCTATTATCAAAACGGCATGATTAAATTCTCAGATGATGATAACGAAAACGGATTTTTAGCGGCAAACTCATTTTCGGGACGTGATGATATGGAAATAAAAGTCCTTGGCAATAACGAAAGAATTTTGTTAATCGCACGTTTCGATAATCTTGGCAAAGGAGCTTCGGGAGCTGCTGTTCAAAACATGAATTTGGTTATGGGTATTAATGAATTTGAAGGATTAAATTTTTAAGGAGGAATTTTTTATGAATATAAAAGAAATTAACGGAGGAGTTTGCGCTCCTAAAGGTTTTAAGGCTTCAGGTGCTCATTGCGGAATTAGGCACAACAGAACTAAAAACGACATCGCTATGATTTTCAGCGAAGTATCTGGCGTCGCAGCGGCGGTTTACACGAAAAATTTAGTGAAGGGCGCGCCTCTGACTGTAACAAAAAATAATTTGCAAAAATCAAACGGAATTGCTCAGGCTGTAATTTGTAACAGTGGAAATGCCAACACTTGCAACGCTAACGGAATTGAAATTGCCGAAAAAATGTGTGAACTCGCAGCTAATGAACTCAAAATAAAACCTGAAAATATTATCGTAGGTTCAACAGGAGTTATAGGCCAACCTCTCGACATTGAGCCGATTAAAAAAGGCATTCCCGAACTTGTGAAAAATCTTTCGGATAACGGAAGCGATTCAGCTTGTGAAGGAATTATGACAACTGACACAAAGAAAAAAGAAATTGCTGTTGAATTTGAGATTGACGGAAAAATTTGCCGTATAGGGGCTATCGCTAAAGGAAGCGGAATGATTCACCCGAATATGGCTACGATGTTAGTTTTTATTGTCAGTGATGTTTCAATTTCGGCTGAACTTTTACAAACGGCTCTCTCTGAAAATGTCAAAGATACTTTCAACATGATAAGCGTTGACGGAGATACTTCGACTAACGATATGGTTTCGATAATTGCTAATGGAATGGCAGGAAACGAAAAAATTTCAGAGCTTGGGAAAAATTTTGACACATTCAAAGAGGCTTTGAAATTTGTAACGCTTTATCTTTGCAAAAAAATCGCAGGAGACGGTGAAGGTGCAACGAAATTGCTTGAGTGTGTTATAAACGGTGCTGATAATATTAATACTGCAAAAATTGTAGCTAAGGGCGTAATATGTTCAAGCCTTTTCAAAGCGGCCATGTTCGGAGCTGATGCAAATTGGGGAAGAGTTTTATGTGCAATCGGTTACAGCGGTGCTGAAGTTGACGTTAATAAAATTGATGTGGCATTTGAGAGTGAAGCAGGGAAAATTGATGTTTGCCATAACGGAACAGGGCTTGATTTTTCGGAGGAAAAAGCAAAAGAAATTTTGTTGAAACCCGAAATCAAAATTTTAATCTCACTCAATCTCGGTGATAAATCCGCAACTGCTTACGGCTGTGATTTAACGTATGAATACGTAAAAATTAACGGTGATTACAGGTCTTAAATCATGAACAAATATTCAAACGCGGAACGGGCTGAAATTTTGGTGCAGGCCCTTCCTTATATTCAAAATTATACGGGCAAAACCGTTGTTATTAAATACGGCGGAAACGCTATGACAAATCCCGAATTGAAACAGCAGGTTATGGAGGACATAGTGCTTCTTCGTTTAGTCGGAGTTGAAGTTGTTTTGATTCATGGCGGCGGCCCTGAAATTAACGATCTCATGAAAGCTCTCGGAAAAAAACCTGAATTTATTAACGGCCTTCGAGTTACTGATAAAGAGACTGTCGATATTGTTCAAATGGTCTTAGCAGGAAAAATCAATAAATCTCTCGTGAGTTTGCTCGAAGTTAAAGGCGGAAGGGCAATCGGTCTTTCCGGAATTGATGACAGGCTAATTGAGGCTGAATGTAAAAATGAGGCTCTTGGATTTGTCGGAGAGGTTACGAAGATTAACACGAAAATTATCACAGACCTTTTAAAGCGTGAATATATTCCCGTAATTTCAACAGTAGGTTCAGGAAACAACGGCGAAATTTACAACATCAACGGCGATATTGCAGCAGCATGTATAGCAGGGGCATTGAAGTCTGAACGTTTGATAATTTTGACAGATATTGCTGGAGTTTTAACAGATCCTTCGGACATTTCAACGTTAATTCCCGAAATAAAAGTTTCTGAAGCTGAAAAATTGAAATCTGACGGAATAATTTCGGGCGGAATGATCCCTAAGGTTGACTGCTGCATAAGAGCCATTAACGAAGGAGTTAATAAAGTAATAATTATGGACGGCAGAATACCTCATTCAATTTTAATGGAACTGTTTACAGATGAGGGAGCAGGTACAATGTTTTTGAAAGGCTGATATAATTCTCCTTAATATACTTTTTCTAAAATTGAAAGGAGAAAAAATCTTATGGTTCAGGGTTCAATGTTAGTTGTAATTCTGATAGTTGCCATTATTTTAATGGTGTTGTTAATTTCAAAGTTGAAGTTTCACCCGTTTGTAGCGTTATTCGCTGTAGCTCTTGCAATGGGGCTTGCTGTTGGAATGGCTCCTGCGAAAGTCCTCGACACAATATTAAACGGTTTCGGCGGAACATGCAGAGGAATTGGAATAGTAATTTTGCTCGGAACGATTATAGGAGCAATGCTCGAAAAATCAGGAGCTGCTTTAACGATGGCTGACAGTGTTTTGAAGGTTGTCGGAGAAAAACGCCCTGCCTTAGCAATGAGCTTAATCGGTTGGGTAGTATCAATCCCTGTATTTTGTGATTCAGGATTTGTAATTCTTTCATCACTCAATAAATCTTTAGCAAGACGAAGCGGTGTGAGACTTTCAACAATGGCTATAGCTCTTTCGACAGGTCTTTATGCAACACACACGTTAGTACCTCCGACACCCGGCCCTATCGCTGCTGCAAATGAACTCGGAGCAGATTTAGGAATGGTAATTATGTGGGGTATAGCAGTCTCGATTGTTTCGGTTATAGCCGGTTATATTTACGCTTTAATTGCCGGAGCGAGACTTCCAGTGCCGTTTGACAGTGAGATTGAAACAGGAGAAACTTACGAAGAATTAAAGGCTAAATACGGAAAACTTCCTTCAGCTTTCAAATCATTCGCACCGATTTTAATTCCGTTGATTTTGATAGCGTTCAGTTCATTTATAAGTTATCCTACAACTTTAGCAAAGATTGGCGGAAAGGAAACAACTCTTTTTGTTGTATCAAATTTTCTCGGTAATCCTGTTATAGCACTTTCGATCGGAGTTATTTTATGCTTCTTCCTTGCACCTTTGAGCGAAGAAGTTACGAACGGTTGGATAGGTGCAGGAGTTAAAGACGGCGCAAATATTATCATGATTACTGCGGCAGGCGGCGGACTTGGATCTGTTATAGCTGCGAGCGGAGTCGGAAATTATATCGGAGAGGCTTTATCATCATATAACTTCGGAATATTTTTACCGTTTATAATTGCGGCTGCTCTTAAAACGGCTCAAGGCTCATCAACTGTTGCAATAGTAACGACAGCACAGATTATCGCACCGATGTTAGGTTCGTTAGGACTTGGAGCACCTATGGGAGCAGTACTTGCAACTCTCGCAATCGGAAGCGGAGCAATGGTTGTTTCACACGCAAATGATTCATATTTCTGGGTAGTAACGCAGTTCTCGGATATGGATTTAAGCACGGCATATAAGGCACAAACAGTAGCGACATTAATACAAGGTGTTGTTGCTGTTCTTGCGATATATGGAATTTCCCTTTATATGTTATAACATAAGATAAGAAAGGAGGCTCAAAGCTCCCTTTCTTATTCAAAATTCCTTTAGACAATATCAACCTTACCGCAACCGACTAAACGACCGTTTACCCTTGAGAATAAAGTAGCTCCGTCGCCTGCGAAAGACAATCTGATTTTTTGCCCGATCTTATACAAAATACCACCAAATACAACGCCCGTTAAAAGGTAATTGAAAACTTTAATTCTCACGGTAGTTTCCATTCCTGTAGGCATTGCTGAAAAGATTTCGCCCTCTATCGGCCCATCATCGCAAATCTTAATAAACTCCGGACGAATACCGATTACCCAATCATCACGGTCTAATTCACGTTTTTCTTTTTCTACATCTGAAACAGTAGCAACAGGATAATTAAAAGGAAGATCCTTATTGGTTTTCTCGGCAGGACGTTCTTTTGCGTCAAAAGCTGCTATTTCTTTTTCAGCTGATGAATACCAATCTGCGATATTGATTTTCTCTGTAGGAATAAAATTGGCCTCATAATTATCCAAGAGTTTCAAATGAAAATTTCCGTCAGCCTCTTGACTTCCTCGTGCATTGATGAAATTTATAGCGGGATTTCCAACAAAATCTGCTATAAAAGTGTTATTCGGACGATTATAAACCGTTAAAGGCTCGTCATATTGCTGCAACACACCGTTGTTAATCAAGCAAATCTGAGTTGCAAGTGTCATTGCTTCCATTTGGTCATGTGTAACATAAACAAATGTGCTTCCTGTTGAAAGATGTAATCTTTGCAGCTCGGAACGCATTTCCAGCCTTAATTTTGCGTCAAGGTTAGAGAGCGGTTCGTCCATGAAAAGAACTTTCGGACTGGGAGCAAGTGTTCTTGCTATTGCAACACGCTGTTGTTGACCGCCTGAAAGTTCACCAGGGTATCTGTCCATAAAGGGCTGAATTTTTACGATAGCACTGACACGCGCAACAATTTTGTCAATTTCTTCCTTTGTTAATTTACGCTCTACTCCGTCGGCTGATGAATTGCGAACGAGTTCACCGTTTTCATTTACTGATAATCCCGCTTCTTTAATATTGCTGAGACCGAACGCTATGTTCTGATAAACAGTCATGTTAGGCCATAAAGCATAATTTTGAAACAAGAAACCTACTCTTCGCTTATTTGGAGGAATATTGATACCGGCATCGCTGTCAAAAACAGTTACACCGTCAATAACAATTTTTCCCGAAGTTGGAGTCTCAAGTCCTGCAATCATTCTCAACGTAGTTGTTTTTCCACAGCCTGAAGGCCCCAACAGTGTAACAAAAGCGTTATCATCAATCAGCAGATCTAAATCATCTACCGCGTAAAAGCCACCCCATCTTTTTGTAACATGAGTTAATTCAATTCTTGCCATGTTTATTAATCCTTTCTGTTATTATTAAGAACGTCCGCCGATTCCGGAGTCAATACTTGCACCTGTTAATTTGTTTACAATAGCATTGAAAATGAGAATTAATATAATCAAGATTAAGTTAATTCCGCTGGAGAACGCATATAACCCCATTTCATCAAAATAACCCAGCATCGTAGTAATAATTTTTCCTTGTCCGCATAACAACATGAACAAAGTTAATTCACGTAAACAGGTCATAAACGGAAGTAAAAAGCCGCTTATTATTGATGTTTTTTGAATTGGGATAATAATTTGAGTCATGCGTTTCCACCAAGGAATATCTTGAATAATAGCTGCTTCCTCAATTTCTCCCGAAATCTGCATCATTGAATTTAAGGCGCTTCGGCTTGCAAACGGAATATATTTCACTGTTCCGGCCAAAATTAAAAGAAGGAATGTGTTATAAATTCCTACACCTGAACCGAAAACGAAGAATGCTACACCTACAGCCAAAGACGGCATTAAATACGGTAAAAATGCCATGTTATTAACATAAGAAGCCCACTTACTGCGACGATTTTTGCTAACACAGTAGCCTATTAATGTACCTATAGTGCCTGCCAACAACGCACAACAAATAGCAACTAAGAATGTTCCTCCGAATGCACGCCATATATCACTGTTATATAAAATGCCTTTTTGTCCGTACATGCCGTTTTCTGTGAGGTTTTCAGATGTCAGCCACCATTTTGTTGTAGTATGTCCTGCTATTCCGTGTGTTATAAATGAATAATCACCCGGATTTGGAAGGAATGTTTCAATGGCAAACAGAATAATCGGCATAATACCTGTGAACAGCGTCAAAAATACAAACAAAAATGAAAACACATATTTTAATGCACCTAAATTCACAATGCTGCTTTGACCTGATTTTCCCGTAACAGTCGTGAAATTCTTTCGTCCTGAAGTTATTTGCTGATTTACAATCAAAATCAAAAATCCGAATAACATCATGATTACAGCAAGAATGCTTGCCTGTCCTGCACGGTTAGAACTCATTCCGACATATTGAGTTGACAAAGTAGCCAGTTTCAAATAGTGCGGAATAGGATATGAACCCATAGCACTTGAAAAAACTAACAGAATAGTGCTAAGTATAGCAGGTTTTACTAAAGGCAACGTTATTCTGAAAAAGGTTTTCCAGCGAGGCGTGTTTAAGATAGTCGCTGCCTCTTCTAAATTTGCGTCCATATTTCGGAAAATACCTCCGATTAAAATATATGCAAAAGGAGCGTAGTGAATTGCCAACACTACCGAAACAGGGAATATCCCTTCACACCACCATTTAGGCATGTAAACATTAAAGAGCGCAACAAATAGACCGTCATTTCCGCCTGTAACAGCATTTGAGTTAAAGAGATTTTGCCACATAACAGCTAATGTCCACTGCGGCATAATATACGGAAAAATGAAAATTGAGCTTAAATACTTTTTGAATTTCAAATTAGTTCTTGTTACCAAATAAGCAAAAACTCCGCCGTATAATATCGCACCGAAACAGGAAAAAATGCTAATCAATACAGAGTTTAACAACGGTATCCACAGATAAATAGATGCTACACTTCTTGTAACTCGTTCTCGTCCAATACGTGTAGTAATATTAGCTGTAAAAAGATTTTTCCAGTTGTAACTTGTTAAAGTTGTTCCAAGAACTTCACTTTGAGAAGCAACAGCATTCGCCTGTGAATCAATACTTCCGGGGTGCAGTCTTACTGTATCTCTTACTATTGTATACATAGGAAATACAGTCGTAATTGTCAATATAATACCGAGTGCCAGCAAAATTGCGTTTTGAGGTTTTGTGATGTAAGTATGAAATTTGTTCCAAGTTCGTCGAAATTTACTGGCTCGATGAGGTGTTGAAGCGGTCATAAAAATCCTCCAATCTTTCTTATTTTGATAATGAAAAGGCGATACAAAAGGTTAATTTAATCCCAATGCATCGCCTACATCAATACTCACAATTATGCTACTTGCCGGCTACAATACCGTCAACCCAATCACTCATTTGGGCTGAAACTGAAGCACAGTAAGCAGGATCCTCAACAACAAGTTTTCCCTTATTAATCCACCAATCATAACCGCGATCGTTCTTTGCAGGGAATTTATCGCCGCCGTCATGACTGTGATCTTGCATACATACAGGAGCAGGAGCGTAACCGCCCATATCTTTTCCCCATGCTGCAAATCCTTCTTTTGTTGTGGTCATGAAAGCAATAAGCGCACATGATGTCCAAGGCAACGGGCTGGATTTTGTCAACATTAGATAATGTTTATAAGCATATCCGCCAATACCTACATAATCATCTTGGTAAGCTGCAACAGTGATATTGTTCACGGAAGATTCAGGGGTTTCCTCAACGCTGCGCAACTTTGAATAAACTAACAATCCTGACTGATCTACAGCAGAATTTGTTACTAAAGTATTGCATATAGGGCCGTCATCAGTCTGGGCATTGTATTTTTCACACCAGAGATATACCCAAGCAAGGCCGTATTGAACATTCTCACCTGATAAACCGAGATCCGCTGCGTCCTGTTTCATATCCTCGATTAAAGCGTCATCTTCTGCATTTTTACCGTCCCAAACTTCATAGGCTTCCTTTGCAATCGTAGCGTATTTGTCGTTGGTCATCATGTAAAGGAAATTTTTTCCGACTAACTCGGAATTGACACCCATGAAAAGCGGCGCTTCACCTTCTCTGACAAAATCCCACATGTTTTTGAAGGTTTTTTTACCAAGATTATTAAACATGAAAACCTTGTTCAACATCTGCAAAGCTAAAGGATTTTCGTTGTTTTCTCTGGCAAGACCTTCAGCTTCAATCCAATCCTTTGGCACAAAGTTTAACAACAGTCCGGTGTTTAACATCTTGCTCTGAATCTGATTGCCGTCTTGAATAAGCGTCATTGACATTACATGATTAGTGCCGTTGACATCTTCTGTTAATTGATCGAAGATTTTGTTTTCCTTAGGCTGCTGCCAACCGCCCTCATAATTCAAGGTGTATTTGGGGTTAATCTTTTGCAGGGCTTCAACAAACAACGGAAGGACACTTTTGCCTCGACTTGAGTTTCCTACAGCGTCAAATCTTTTGCCGTTGCTCTCTTCAATAGCTTTCTGGAACAACTCCTGCAACGTCAGCTTCTGAGCTTCCTTAATGACTTCCTCAACCGTCTGTGCAGAAGCAATAGAAAAAGCTGAGAAACACACTAACAGTGCAACTAAAAATGATACAACTTTCTTCATTATTGTATTACATCCTTTCTTTTTTAGGCCGTAGCCATTATTAAAATTGAATTTTATATATGTTACTCTATTTCGTACAAAAAAGCAAAATGAAATTTGTTATCTGGCAATGAATTAATAAAACAATTATAATAATAGCAATAAAATTTTTCTCATAAGGAGATAGATTAATGATAAAAATACCTGAAAATATTTTCAGAGAATATGATATTCGCGGAGAAGCTGATAAAGAATTAACCGATGAAATTGTAAATTTAATCGGCAAAGCTTACGGTTCATGGTTAGTCAGAGCAGGAGTTACGGGAGGAATTTCGGTCGGAGGAGACGCAAGACTTTCAACCCCTCGAATAAAATCAGCCTTAATTGAGGGCGTTTTATCTACAGGTCTTAATGTTGTTGATGTCGGACTTGTTACAACACCGATGTTATATTGGAGTTTGATACGCTTTAATTTTTCGGGCGGAGTAATGATTACAGGTTCGCATAATCCACCTCAAATGAACGGATTAAAATTATGCTTTGAGCACGGGACGTTATGGGGTGATGACGTTAAAAATATGAGGCTTATCGCTGAGAGCGGAAATTTTGAGACAGGCAACGGAAAATTAACTCAAGCTGATATAAATGACGAGTACATAAAAATGTTAGTATCGAAATTTAATGTCCCTCTCACTAAAAACGGACAAAAATTCAAAGTAGTTTGTGATTCCGGCAACGGTGCAGCAGGAGTAACAGCTCGAAAATATTTTGAAGCTTTAGGTTGTGAATGTGTCTCAATATTTGAAGAACCTGACGGACATTTCCCCAATCATCATCCTGATCCTCAAAAACGTGAAAATCTTAAAAGCCTCATTGAAAAAGTAAAAGAAGTTAGAGCTGATTTAGGAGTTGCGTTTGATGGAGATGCTGACAGAATTGGAGTTGTAGATGATAAAGGCGAGGTAATTTTTGGCGACAGATTAATGACTTTATATTGGAAGGAAATTTTAGCAAATCATAAAGGCACAAGCGTTATTGTTGAACCTAAATGCAGTTTAGTATTGCCGGAAATCGCTGAAAAATTAGGCGGTAAAGTTTTATATTGGAAATCGGGACATTCTTTAATCAAAGCTAAAATGCGTGAGATAGGAGCGTTATTTGCAGGCGAATATTCGGGGCATATGTTTTTCGCTGATGAATTTTTCGGCCATGATGATGCTTTTTATGCAGCAGGACGTTTGCTTCGTATACTCTCAAAATCAAACGAATCTCTTTCTCGTTTAATGCTTTCAATTCCGATTTACAATTCAACCGAAGAAATCAGAATACCTTGCAGCGATGAAACGAAATTTCAGGTTGTGAAAAAAATTCAGGATAAGGCTCTCGAAAAATATGAATGCAGCATAATTGACGGAGTGAGGATTTTATATCCTGACGGTTGGGGCTTAATCAGGGCTTCAAATACTCAGGCCGTTATAGTTATAAGATGTGAAGGAAAAACTGAAGAGGCTTTGAAAAAAATCATGGCCGATATTAAAGAGAGAATTTTGGCTGAAGGACTTCCGGATTTTACATGGACATTTTAGATTTGACGGCAACTACACAGGCAAGACCGCAATATAAGATCATAATTTCATCTCAAAGCGGTCTTTCAACTCCTCTTCCTGTTAAAAATCACACCGAACTTGAAATCGGATTTGGCAACGGAGAATTTACGGTTCAATATGCAAAAGCTAATCCCGAAATTTTGTTATACGGAATTGAAATTTCACAGTCATGTGTTTTAAGATGTGCAAGGCGCGCAGCTAATCTCGACAATCTCAAAATCATTAACACCGATGCTCGTTATATGTTAAGAGAATTATTTGAAGATGAAACGCTCGACAAAATTTTTATGCAATTCCCTTGTCCTTGGAGCAGCAACAAACAAGCTCACAGGAGAGTTACGGCAAAAGATTTTTCGGACGGATTAGCGGCAGTTTTGAAGATTGGCGGAAAATTTGAGGTGTTGACAGATGACGAAAATTATTCGGAGGAAGTTAAGGGAGTTTTGGGAGGACACGAGGCATTAGAACTCAGTGAATTTGAAATCAATCCTTCACGAAAAATTACTACAAAATATGAACGTAAATGGCTTGAAGAGGGGAAAAAAATTTTCAGGCTTGTATTTACAAAAACAAAATCATTTACAGTTTCACGGAGAACATCGCAGGAAATGCACATAAAAATAGATCACAAAATCACGGAAAAAGACATAGCAGCATTGAAAAATATTTCTGGAAAAGATGAAAACAAAAAATCATATTGGCGATTCGGAAAATATTTCGTAAGCTCTGATGATGAGAAAAAATTTTTGCTTGAGACATTAACGAGTGATGATGAATTTGAACAGAGATTTTACATTAACATTTCACCTCGTGATGAAGGATTTTTGGTGAGGCTTGACAAAACTTCGGACGCATTTTTAACACCGGCGGTTCGTTTAGCTCTGAATGATGCGGCCATGAAATTATGAAAGACGTAAGACCTACATCAGGACGGGTATTATCAGCTCTGTTTAACATTCTCGGAGATATTGAGGGAAAAAAGTTTTTGGATTTATTCGCAGGTACGGGTCGAATAGGATTGGAGGCTCTTAAACGTAATGCTGAAGAATGCGTTTTTGTTGAGAGTGTTAAAAGTCGTGCTGAAGCCATAAAAAATTTTTCCTCCGAAAAATCTTTGATATTGTCGCTCGATATAAGGCGTGCTTTAACGTGGCTTGTAAAACGTGAAATGAAATTCGATATAATTTTCGCTGATCCTCCTTATAATTCGGGTTGGTGTGAAGTTTTACCGACATTGCAAAATCTCAACAAAATTTTTGCCGATGAAGCGGTCTTAATCATTGAACATTCAGTCAGAGAACCTTTGACATTAAAGGATAATCCCCATAATCTCGAAATAATTTCGCAGCGTGATTACGGGGAGACTTGCTTAACTTTCATGAAAAAGACATAAAATTTTTATTCTGTTATAATCGCTTATACTTGATAAAAACTTGAAAGGACAGATAAACATTTTGCGTTCAAAATCAGATTCAAAATCAATACACAGACAGGTAATTTCAAATATTATCCCGGCAGTCATAGTTGAGTTAATGATACTCATATATAATCTTGCCGATACTTTTTTCATTGCTCAGACTAATGATCCTATACAAATTGCCGCAGTTTCTTTAGCTTCTCCTGTGTTTATGCTTTTGATAACGTGCGGAATAGTTTTCATGGCCGGAGGAATGTCATGTATCTCAAGAGCTTTAGGAGCAGGTGAACATAAAAAAGCGAATAATATCGCCTCGTTTTGTATATGGGCCGGAATTATTACAGGCTTAATAATGACGATAATATTTACTGTGTTCATAGGAAAAATTTTGATATTAATAGGAGCCAGCATTGAAACTTTTGTTCCGTCGTTCAGTTATCTTTCCATAGTAATAGCTTCGGCACCTTTCGTGTTATTCAGCATGGCTTCGGGAGGAATATTAAGAGCTGAAGGTCATGCAACTCAGGCAATGAACGGACAGATCATAGGCAACGTCCTAAATATAATTCTTGATCCGATTATGATATTGTATATGAAAATGGGAATAACGGGAGCAGCTATTGCAACAGTATTAGGAACAGTCGCAGGAGCAGCATATTACATCGGATATTTTTTGTCAGGGCAGTCATCATTACGAATAAATATTAAAAATTTCAAGTTTAATAACGGAATAGCTACAGGAGTTATAGCAATAGGTATTCCGGCATGTTTAGATCCGTTTTTGATGAGCATTTCTCAAATGATAATGAACTCTTTAATGTCGGCTTACGGAGATATGGCAATAGCAGCAGCAGGAGTAACGATGAGAATTGAACAGATAGCCTGTTTAATAGCAATGGGTTCAGGGCAGGGTGTTCAACCTTTATTGGGCTTTTGTGTGGGAGCTAAGGATTGGGATAGATATAAAGCAATGTTGAAATTTGCTTTGAAGCTTACGATTTCGGTAAGTTTATTTATGGTGATGATGTGCTACATATTCACGGGAAATATTGTTCGAGTATTTTTGATTGAGCCTAACGCTTTTAATTACGCCATGAAATTTTTGCGTATCAAATTAAGTTCGAGCGTATTATTTGCGGTATTTTTCATATTCGTAAACGCATTGCAGGCAATGGGAGCGGCAAAGGCTTCGTTTATATTGAGCGTTTGCAGACAATGTTTATTATATGTTCCGGCATTGTTCATAATGAATTATTTTATGGGAGAATACGGTTTAATATGGGCGTTACCTGTAGCGGAATTGCTTTCACTTCTTCAAACGTTTGTAATTTACGGGAAAATAATTTTTGAGCCTAAAATTTTTGTAGAAAAGGTGAAAAAATGAAAATCAAAGCAGTATATCCGGGTTCATTTGATCCTATAACTAATGGCCATATATACATCGCTGAAAGGGCTGCGAAAATTTTTGATGAAGTAATCGTCAGTATCTTAATAAACGAACGCAAGCAAGGGGCATTTACGGTTGAAGAACGTTGTGAAATGGCTCGAGAATCTTTAGCGCATATTAAAAATATTAAAGTCGATAGTTTCAACGGATTATTGGTTGATTATGTCAAACAATGCAACGCAGGGGTAATAATTCGTGGATTGCGTGCCATGTCAGATTTTGAGTATGAATTTCAAATGGCATTAATGAACCGTCAGTTAGCTACTGATATTGAAACATTTTTCATCGTAACTGATCCGAAATATTCGTATGTATCAAGCTCAAGTGTGAGAGAAATTTTTCATTTCGGCGGAACGGTTAAAGATGTTGTGCCTGAAACAGTATTTGAAAAATTGAGAGAGCGTTATTCAGCATGTATAAAATAGAAAAGGAAAAGTTTTTTGAAAATTTAAGATTATTTGCTGATAATCTTCCGTCAAAAATTTTAAGCAAAAATGAATGGACAATTAGAGGCTTTATAGATATTTTTAGAAATATTTATCCGTTGACGACGGATTCAAAAGTTATCTCGAAAATACTTGAGCTTCATTTGTACCTGAATTTTTATGTTTTGCAGAACATATAGATTACGAAATTGAGCCTGCTGAAAAACAAAATTGGTATCCTGATTTTACTTTTGTATCAAAGAAAAATTCTGGAATCAAATTTGCTGTTGACTTAAAAACTACATACCGAGATGAAAAATATAAAGATTTTTGCAATGGTTTTACATTGGGTTCACACGGCGAATATTTTACAGAACGAAACAGCACTAAAAATATACAATATCCATATAATCAATATAGCGGACATTTTTGTTTAGGGATAATTTATTCGAGAAATATTTCAGAACTTTATGAAGCAAAAATTTTTTCCGTAGATGATATTGAAAATATTCCTGCTGTCATAAAAGATTTTATTTTCTTTGCAGCAGAAAAATGGAAAATTGCAAGTGATAAAAGCGGCAGTGGTAATACAGCTAACATAGGTAGTATTCAATTTATTGACGATATATTAAACAGTAACGGTGTTTTTGCAAAAGCTGGAGAAGAATTATTTGATGATTATTGGGCAAATTTCGGAAAGATAAAAATTCAAAACAAAAACGGTATTTATAAAAATATTTCTTCTTTTTCGGAATATTTACGTTATAGAGGATTACCGGAAAAATTAAATAATCCCAGAAAATCTAAACGGTTAAAATAAAATGAGCGAAAAAATTTTTGTCCCTCCGATAAAAATTCAGGGCATTAAAACTAAATTAGTTCCTGTTATAAAACAAAATATTTCAATAAATAAAAAAACTTTATGGATTGAACCTTTTATGGGTTCCGGTGTAGTTGGTTTTAATATCAGACCGGAGCGTGCAATTTTCGCTGATATAAATCCTCATATAATTAATTTTTACAACTCCGTTAAATCAGGCAAAATTAATTCAGAAATTGTAAGAGTATTTCTTCAAGAACAGGGGAAAAATTTAGCTGAATTTGATGAAAAATATTATTATGCTGTACGTGAAAGATTTAACAAAACTCATAATCCTTTAGACTTTTTGTTTTTGAACAGGTCATGCTTTAACGGCATGATACGGTTTAATAAAGATTATAAATTCAATGTACCTTATGGACATAAGCCTTTAAGATTTTCGAGGGCATATATTACAAAAATAGTTAATCAGGTATGGTATATCGAAGAATGCTTGAAAATTTATGATTGGAGATTTATATGTCAATCATTTGAAAATACAATAGAAATTTCGGATAAAGATTCCTTCATTTATTGCGATCCTCCATATATTGGCCGTCATGTTGATTATTATGACAGTTGGGACGAAGATTCAGAGAAAAGACTTTGCGGGATTTTGAGAAATATAGAGGCTAAATTTATGCTCTCTACATGGGATTATAATAATTATAGAACAAACAAATATATTGATTCGATATGGAATTTCTGCAAAAAAATTAATCACGAGCATTTTTATCATTTAGGAGCCAGAGAAATTAATAGACATTCAATGATTGAAGCACTTTTAATAAACTATAAACTGTAAAAAATAATAAATAAAAGAGTCTCCCACTTTCGAGAGGCTCTTTTTAATTGCGGGTTATTAATTTTCAGCTGAGATATATAACTCATCAGATTCAAATTCGCTTCCCTGAATTTTTGCTTTAACACCGATTTTGAAATCATCATGCACAAATTCAGCAGGAAGAGTGAAGATTTTTTCATCAGAAATTTCAATACCTTCAACGAATTTATCATCGACAAAAATTTGAATATTATCGACAGAAACATTTGCGTTTGTTCCGTCAGATTTGAGCCAATCGCCGATAATAAACGTTACGGGCATGTTAGCTCGGACTTTCACCAAATCTTCATCACGATTTTCACCTTGCCACAAAATATCATCGTCCGAAATTTTCAGTGAAGCGGTTTTGAACACGCTGCTTTCATTGCCGCCGTGATTTTGGGTTTGAGTGTCAAATTTCTGCGATGAATATGATTTTGCGGAGTTTGATTTTGATGAAGGCCAAGTAATGTTTACTCCTTCATCAGCAACAATGTGAACATTAAAACAACCTGATGCATCAATATTTTTAAGTTTGTTGTTGACACAATACACGAACATAGAATATGCTGTATTGTTTCCTAACTTTAATGTTGTAAGTTGATTATTGCTGCAAGAAAGAGAAATTAAAGAAATACATTTGCTGACATCTAATTTTGTAAGTTGATTATCGTCGCAAGAAAAATATTCCAAAGCAATATTTTGTCCGAATGTTATAGTTTTTAATTTATTATCATGACAATACAACGTATTCAATGCAGTACATTTACTGACATTCAAATTTGTTATCTTATTACTATAACAGTGAATATATTTCAGAGCAGTATTAGAACCTAACGTTAATGTTGTTATGTTGTTCTCGTAGCAATAAAGCTTTTTCAAAGTACTGCACTTGTTAACATTTAAGGCTGTCAACTGATTGTCGTGGCAATAAAGTTCTTCCAAAGCAATATTAAAACCAAGCGTTAATGTCTTAATTTGATTATTATAACATCCTAGAATTTTTAGAGAAGTGCACTTGCTTACGTTTAAATTTGTAAGTTGGTTATTGTAGCACTGAAAATATTTTAACAGAATGTTATTGCCAAGAGTTAAAGTTTTAAGTTGATTGTCATTGCAGTAAAGCCATTCCAGAGCTTTACATTTACTTACATTTAATTTTGTGAGCTGATTATTAGGACAATGAAGGCTTTCAAGAGCAATATTAACTCCAATCGTTAAGACTTGCATTTGATTATCATTACACTGGAGTGATTTTAGTGCAGTACATTTGCTGATATTTAAGTTAGTTATCTGGTTATTATTGCAAAAAATTTTTTCAAGAAGAATGTTATCACCTAGTGTTAAGGTATTGAGTTGATTGTTGTAGCAATAAAGTTCCTCCAGAGCATTACACTTACTGACGTTTAATTTTATTAGTTGATTATATTCGCAGTCAAGTCTTTTGAGAGAAATATTATTGCTTAGTGTTAAAGTTGTTAGTTGATTATAGCCACAAAACAGTGTTTCCAAAGAGGTACATTTGCTAATATTTATTTTTATCAGCTGATTATGCGTACACTCAAGATATTTAAGCAAAGTATTTTTGTTTACTATCAAACTTGTCAATTTATTATTATTACAAGTGAGTATTTCTAAAGCATTACATTTGCTTACATCCAATTTTGTCATATTATTGTTACTGCAGGAAAGCATTTTCATAGCTGTAAAATATTCAATGCCCTTCAAATTTGCAATGTTACACTTGCTGACACTGACATTTTTAATTTGAAAAATTTCTTTAGTGCTAAGATAACCATCTTTATCAAAATCACAATTTTTGCTTACCCAATTTCTGAATTGTTCATCAGGAAAATGTGCTTCATCAATAGGAATACCATAAAACGTGAAAACTTTTATGCAGGCATTGCTCTTAGCGATTTTATTTTCATCGTTTCTGATTTTTGTGCCGTCAGTCCATGTAAGCATATCAGAAGAAAAATAACTCTCTTTTGATTTTATTACAGCTCCGTCAGAATAATCCTTTACGACACGTTCAACTGCAATCGGCTTGTCTGAATTCGGAGTTGTCATTTTTACGATTACAGAAAAATATCGATTCTTTTTTACAAGTAAATGCTGAAAAAGGTCAACAGTATGATAGCCAGCATTCATAAAAGTTCCTGACGCTACACGTTTTATATCTTCCGATAAGGGCGATGAAGGTTTTGCAGTTCCTAAATCGTTGCAAATATATATTTCGTATTTAGTGTTGTCATCTGTTGCGTAAACACCTACGGATCTTATTCCCTCAGTTGCTGTTGCTTTGAAAACATTTGCGGCGTAAGCAGGAGTATTTTTTCCGTAACCGTGAGAAGAAACAAAACCTAAAGCGTCATGATAATAAACTTTTTCATCTGTTTTAGCTTCTTCTACAATGAACACAGAAGCATCTGCAATAAACTGCTCATACGACATATAAAAATAACCGCTGTTGCCCCAATCTTTTCCCCATGAATTTTTTACAATCCATGCTCCGTTATTCTTAGGTCTCTTTGATTTTGTTTTGTTGAATTTTGTTTTGGAAAAATTATCGTTCCAACCTACGATTAAAACACCATGATTTGTTTCAGTTCCGTGAGAGTTATCAAAATACGCTGTTGTGCTTCCTTCAGGAGATGTTGCACCCTCACCTGCATAATAACTTATCTGTACGGCACCGTAAACTGAAAGCATTTTTTTGATATTTTCTTTTTGCTTTTCACGGTTATCATCACTAACTGAACCTAGCAAAAGCCATTCTTTCAAATTCAATGCTAACGGGAAATAATCCGAAGGTGCTTTATCTCCTACATATTTTGTCATTACGCTGTCGGATTTCTTTTTGTTTGTTCCTGCCTTTGAATACGGCATTGATTTTTCAATTACAGGGCTTGACATTCGAGACAAAAGAGCTGAAGCTTTTAATACTTGTCCGCTTTGATCCAAAATTGCTTTATCTTTGTTGACAGTAAATGAATTTCCCTGTGTCGGGTCTTTGTAAGCGAACCAAGCTAAATGAAGTTCGGATAAATTCGGCTTGCTTCCCAAAGATGTTAAACCTTGCGTCATATAATTTGATTCCATTGCTCCGAGTGTAGCAAATGCCCAGCATGTTCCGTAAGGATTTTGATCTCCGACAGTCTTATTAACTCTGTTAAGTTTTCTCAGGTCATAACTGACGGGGAAATTGCTTGCTTTGTCCTTGAAATATCTTTCCTGTTCAGGTGTAGACCTTCCGATGTGTGAAAAATCAATCGGCGGTTTAACATAACCTGTTGCATATTGCAAAGCCTCTTCCGAAAATCCTGACGAAACGAACATCACGCTAAAAATTACAGTCCATAAAAATAATGACATAAATTTTTTTCGCTTATTCATTTTTAATTTCTCCTTGAAAAATTTTTTGTAAAAAATATTTCTATCATAAAGCCGTTAAAAATTCAAGATGTTATAATTCTCAAATGAAAAAAATAAACCGTGATTTTTATCTCAGAGATGTAAATATAGTTGCACGTGATTTAATCGGGAAAATTCTTGTGCATGGTGAAACATCGGGAATTATTGTCGAGGTTGAAGCATATAAAGGCCCTGAAGATAAAGCAGCTCATACTTATAACAACAAACGGACTTCGAGAACCGAAATTCAATTTCGTGAAGGCGGTTATGCTTATATATACATGATTTACGGAATGTATTACTGCTTCAACGTAACCGCAAATTCTAACGACAAACCCGAAGCTGTATTGGTTCGTGCTTTAGAACCTTTAGAGGGAATTGAGATAATGAAAGAAAGACGAAAAACTGAAAAACTTATAAATTTATGCAATGGGCCTGGAAAATTATGTCAAGCGTTAAACATTACGAAAGAAAATTACGGAGAAGATTTATGCGGAAATAATATTTACATTTTAGATAACAAAAATAACAAAAATTCGGCCATGAACATTATTACATCTCCGAGAATTAATATTGATTACGCTGAAGAATGTAAAAATTTTTTATGGCGATACTTTATTGAAGGAAATAAATTTGTTTCAAAAGTTTAATCTTCTATTAATTCCCTCAAAATTCTTCCGTTTTCATCTTTCCAATCGATGCGTCCATTTGAAGACCTCCCCAAAACTACTGATGAAGCTGCAGAAGGAGCGGAAAATTCATAATCATTTTGAAAAGTTCCTGAAAATATTATCCCGTTATTCTCCAACTTTATTCTTAAATTATAGTATCCTGGATTATGTTTTGAAAAAGATGGAACAATATTATACGAAACTTTTGAATCTTTTAAAACCGTAAAACCGTTCTCGCTGATAAAACCCATAGCCGATGCTTCACGAGATTTACAATACAAAAATTTTAAGCTATTAATTTCAATCACATCCTGTTATAGAATTTGTATAATTATTATATTATAAAGGAGAAATGAATAATCATGAACAAAATTTTTAACATTTACGGAACAGATTCGCATTCGATGACAAAAAAACTCCTCGAAGAATCTAATGCAATAAATCTCGTCCCTTCAGGCGGAAATGTTGCTTTGAAACCTAACCTTGTTGTTGCAGGTACACCTGATAACGGAGCTACTACTCATGCAGGAGTTTTAAGCAGCTGCATTGAATATTTCATGGATAACGGCGTTAAAGATATTAGCGTTATTGAAGGAAGCTGGGTTGCTGCTGACACAATGAGAGCTATGAAACGAGCAGGTTATGATAAAGTCTGTGAAAAATATAATGTCCCATTTTTCGATCTGAAAAAAGACAAAACTAAAACTCTTCAAACTGAAATAGGATCAATGGAAATTTGTTCACGTGCTTTAGATGCGGGCTTGCTTGTAAATCTTCCCGTCTTAAAAGGACATTGTCAAACCGTAATGACATGTGCGCTAAAAAATTTGAAAGGCTGTCTGCCTGATAGAGAAAAACGAAGATTTCATTCGCTCGGTCTCACAAAACCAATCGCTGCTCTTGGTGCTGTATTAAAAACAGGCTTAATTATTGTTGACAGTATTTGCGGAGATTTGGATTTTGAAGAAGGAGGCAATCCTGTTCAAACTAATAGAATGTATTTAGGAACTGACCCTGTAATGATTGATTCTTTCGGCTGTAGTTTAATGGGACTTGATTTAGATGACGTGCCTTATATAAAACTCGCTGAAAAATTCGGTGCAGGCTCAACAAAATTTTCATCTGAAAATATTATCAACCTCAATGAACCCGAACATTCCGCAAAAATTTCACGTCCTTCAGGAACTGTTGCGAAATTAATTAAGAATGTCCATGAAGATTCGGCATGTTCAGCTTGTTATGCAAGTTTAGTGAGAGCATTAAACGTTAATGGAAGAGGTTTGAGGGAAAATATTTATATCGGTCAGGGCTGGAAAAACAAAACAATTCCCGACGGAGCATTAGGGATCGGGAATTGCTGTAAAAATTCATCTCGTAATGTAAAAGGCTGTCCTCCAAGTGCGAAAGACATAGCCGAAAAATTAAGAGTTTAGCAATTTCTGTCTGATAAACGCTTCATAAGTGTAATTACTGAAAATTATGCTTAGTCTTGTAAAAGTTATGGTTATGTATATAATTAAAATATCACTAAATTATTCTTAAAAATTTTATTGGAAAGGAGAGATGTTTCTTTGAAAAGGAAACGTTTTTCAAAAGGTTATTCGTTGTTTTTATTAGCAGTTGTTGTTATTCTTGCGTTAGCTTCTATGTCATTAGCTGCTGTAAGAGATGCGACAACCCTTACTGTTAACGATGTCAAAAGCTTGCAGGCAACAACAGACATGACCCCTTACGGGCAAGGTCTTACGCAGGTTGAGATCGTTTACAATGACGGTGTGGATCTCGCAGGGCTGAACGCTGGGAACTACCAGAATATTTACACACTGGAAGATCGCGGTACACAGACACCCGATTATGGACAGGTCAAGCTGCAAGCCTTCAAGGTCGACGGACAAACGGTAACGCTGTACGTTTATCAGGGGACTTATGCCACAGAGACAAACGCATTAATCTACAACGGTGAGAACAAAACCGGAAGCCGTTCACGCAATGCGTTCGGTATTTACTGCACAGGCCCATGGTTCAGAGCTAAAGATGGAACGATTTACTTTGGAACTGAAGATAATGACGAAAATGGTTATAAAGCTTTACCTGCAAATTTACGTACAATGCGTCTCAGTGGCTATCAGAAACGTGAGAGCTTAGAGTTACGTTTACGTCATGCAGGTGATACCGAAGGCACTTACCTTTCATTAGTTGATAATAACGGCAAGTACACTGCAAATAACAAATGGCTTGAAACTCAAGACATAGGCTTCAATACTGATGACGGCAGAGGAACATTGAAATCCTTTGAAGAACTTGGTATTCAGATCGAAAGCACAGGAGCATCACTGACAAAAGCTGTGAAAGATAACTATGTTCGAGGTTTCCTTTATCAACCCAAAGACTTTGACGCTTCAAAGAAATATCCTTTAGTTTTCACGTTTACCGGAGACGGCACTTCATTCTGGATTCTGGAAGATGGCACAAACAACTTCGGAACTGGCGTTATGTACGATGCTGCAACTACCGCTTGGCTAGGGGAAGAAGCTATTGTTGTCAACGTTCATGACCGTTCAGCTATCGGCGCAAGTTATTATGAAGATGGTAAGAGTTGTCAGGATTTGGACTATGATTACGTTGTTGATGACGTAAAAGTTATGAAGTACATGATCGATAACTACTCCGTAGACCCTGCAAAGATAATCATTCACGGCAATTCTAGAAGCACTATGGCAGCCAGCACCATTATTCAAGCTCTTGCAGGTCAGCCCTACACTAATGACCAAGACGCTATGACATGGGGCAGCAGCGAGCGTACTAGAACACTCGACAAAGACACTTACAATTTCACCATTGGCACCTTCCTTTGCAACAATGGTCTTTTTGGTGGCCCTACTAGCGGTTATGCTCTCTGGACTGCTGATGATCGTTTAGCTATTGCTAAAACAGGTTTACGTGCTTGGATATTTGACGCTGAGCAGGATTTCAATAACATCAATGCCGTTGAGGAACAAACAGCAGCTTACGAGAAAGCTGGCATGGACGATGCTTGGATTTCCGAGAACCTTCGCTTGACTGCTTTCCCGTCAGAACCTTTCTACTATTGGGGCGAGAGCGATCACTCAACCACTAGAATTAATTATTGGTACTTCGGCGAAGCGAAAAACGGTCGCGGTATTTACTACGGTTCAGATTGTGATGTTGTTGACGGCGTTCTCACTTACGACGAGAAAACGGCTATCGGCGATACTTATGAAGTAGTAACACGTGGCGTTCGTACCACTGGCGGCGATCAGGGAAAGAAAGACGGGCATGAGTACATCGTTTACGGCGATAACTTCATCAACTGGGCACTTGGTAAATCCTCTGCTCCTTCAGCCTCAGAAATCGAAAGTATTCAAGCCATCGCTGAAGCCTGCTTCTATGGCTATAAGGTTGGAAAAGTTGAGATCGTTTACAAGTCTGGAACCGATCTCACAGGCGTGAAGCTTACGGACTATGCTGTCTACGATCGTGGTTTCAATAATCCGGAATTTGGCGCTATGAAAATCACTGATATTTCTGTTGAAGGCAATAAGGTTACATTGACCGTTGATTCTCAGACTACAGATAAAGTTACAGACCGTTCACGCGAAACTTACGGAACACTCTGCACCAGCTCTGCTTGGTATATTGACACGGAAGGTAAGCTTCATTACGGCAGTGAAGAAAAAAACGATGCACTTGGCGTTACAATTTACCCGAATAAGCTCAACAAAGGTTTGCAGCGCAGAGAGAACTTGGATCTCGTTCTCTGTGTGGGCGGTGCAAGCGTTAAAGACGGAATAGCTTCAACTAACGGCGTTGGCAAGATGCTCAGTAATACTCCTTGGAAAGAGACCATTCTTACAGATGACCTTGATAAAGTCGAGCTTGTTATGGTCAACATCGGAAGAGATGCCGAAAGCTATGACCTTATTAACGAAGCTCAAGGTACCGAAAAATGCGTTCCCGTCTTCGTTATATGGCCAGATAACTATGATGCCAATCGAGCTAATCCTTATCCTATTGTAGATTATCAGACCGGAGGCGGTGTTTGCTATTGGGAAGTAGTCGACGGCAAAGGCTCTGACGGACGTTCCTATGATGGAGAAACAGATGCCAACAACCCCGGCTGTAATACAGTTTACGATGTTATGATGACTGAATGGCACAGACAATATCCTGATGCTATTATCATGAGCGTCAACGTTCACTCCAACAACACAGAAAATGCTGCAGCTGAGATAGCTAGCGTTATGGATTACGCTGTGCAAAACTGGAATGCCGATGTAGATAACATCACATTAGTAGGTAACTCTCAAGGAACGATCATTGCCTCCGATGTTGTTCGCCAGCGTCCTGACTTAATTAACGCTTATGTTGAATGCAACGGCAACTTCGGAATGATGGTTAGCAGTACAGAGGATATGGAAGCAATGGACGGTACAGTGGAACACAGCAGCTTCCAACAGTGGACTGAAGCAGAAGTCAATGCAATGATTGAAAACGAAGTCTCAACTTGGATGTTCAACGGCGAAACTGACGGTGCAAACCCCGCTGTAGCTCAAGATACTTACAACGTTCTCACAGCTCTCTATAAAGAGGCTGGCAAGAGCGATGAATGGATTGATAAGCACGTTCACATTTCCGGCTTACTTTCTTGGCAGTTCAAAGCATGGGGCGAAACAGATCATTCAGTAACCAAAGTCGTTGCATGGAAATATCTCGGAAAACCGTACAATGATCCCAATGGTACAACGGCATCGGGCACTTATACTTTCGGCGGCGAGGAAACAAACCAGCCTAACTATATTTACCCGCTCTATAAGCCTATGACTGAATTTGAGTACACGATCTATAACGATAGTGTTGCAGAATGGGTTAAGAACTTGAATGTCGAAATTGATGACGAGCTTGAAACAGACCCTGATGATGAAAACAAGAGTACGCTTGGCAGTAGCGGTTCAGGCTGTAATTCAGGATTGGGCTTCAGCGCAATGTTTTGTCTTGCGTTTTACCTTATATCTCGTAAAAAACACTAAAAATTTTAAGGGGCGGAGCTTTTAACTCCTAACCCCTTTTTTATTTTCATTTCTGTACATTCCCGAAAAATTTTTGTAAGTTCACTAGCTTGATGAACTTGAGGAATTATTAGAGTTATTTCCGCTTAACTGTTGTAAGATTGCTGCGATTGCGCTTGCCTGCTGGGATAACTTTGAAATATTTTGTTCTGCGGCAGCGTATTTAGTCCTCAAATTTTCCTCCATTCGATCGAGTCTGTCCTGATAATCTTCAAGGTAATCGTTAATGTCGTTAATTTGAGATTCTAAATCTTCAATCTGCCTCGTTAAAGTTCCTGAAGTTTCACCTGATGCCGAAGTCGTCAACATTGATTTCAACCATGTATCCATTTCAGCGGTATATTTCAACATTAATTCCTGTACTTCATCGGGATTATCTTCAAGAGCTTCCATGAATTTTTCTTCGTCAAATTCAAGTTCTCCGCTCTTGCCGTAATCGTCGGAAGTTGTCGCAATTCCAAGCTGATAAACGCCCTTGTAAGTGTAATTCATTTTGAGGGCATTTAATGCAGCAGAACCTGAAATAGTAATTTCATCTTCTGATGTTGATTTGATAACTAATTTATCCGAACTGATACTTGCTTTGAGTAACGGTTGATCCAATAATTTCCCGTCCGAACCGTAAAAAATATTTCTCATTGCGGAATTTGAAGAGTCGTTAATTTTGTCAACGATGTCTTGCAATGTATCAGTCGGTGAAATTATAACGTCAGCATATACAGAACCTACTCGAAGCCTCAATGTCGAATCATTCTTAAGTCCGTTAAAAGACATAGGCCCGTAAATTTCTGTTGAACTTTTTCGTTCTGTGAATGAGAAAGTGTAATTTCTTGCGGTAATATCTCTCATGCTGCTTTTAGCGTTTCTAAGCAGTGAGTTTCCGTGTAAAAGTCCCCATCTCATTCTGAAATCATCAGAATCAATCGTAGCTGCCGTATCATCATCAACTTGGCTTTCAGTCATTCGTGTATTAATCCAAGTCATTAAAGAATTATAATTTTCAACGAATGTCTGAATCGACGTTACAGCTTTTTCAGCGTCATGTGAAATATCAAGCGATACTTTTCCAGTTCCTTTTAAGTGAAGAGTTACGCCCTTGAGATTTGAAATTTCGTTCTCGTAAGATGAGCCGATGTCGTTCAAGTCCTTTTCAATTTCAACGCCGTTAAGTTCAATAACAGCATTAAGAGCTTGTGTAACATCGTCTTCAAGTCCGAGTAAATCAATAATCCCGTCTCCTTCATCAGATAAAGAGAAAGTATTAGCGCAATAATCATATTCAATTTCAACGTCAGAACCGTAAGTAGGCAAGCCTTCACGAGATGTTAAATTCGGTACTGTCCAATCGAAATTGAAAACTTTTACGCCTCCGTTAGTACCGTTATTAACGGTAATTCCGTTACGTTCAGCAGCGTAATCAGTATCTGTTTTACCGTCTTCATCAACTGTTGTGCTTGTTAAGTCGTAAGTTTTACCGCCGTACTTAATTGAAGTCAAACTGCCGTCTACGTTAGTGAAGCCGTAATCTCTCATGTCTAAAGTGTCCTCGTAATTTCTAACACCTGAATAAGTTTTTTCAGTTCCGTCAGAAGTTACAAGATTTACAGTGTAGCGGGAATATTGGCCTGAATTTGGTAAATACCATTCGTAATCGGTGCCTGTTTTCCAGTTGATAACAGTTTCGCCGTTGTCATTAGTTCCGACATCAAAATCATAGCCCTGATAATAAGTTCTTCCGGCCTGATTAATCGTAACAGTTCCGCTCTCAAATTCAGAATAAACAGGAGTGCCGCTGACACCTGAAACAATTACATCAGAATTTGAACGAGTAATTGCTTCGTCCATTGAAAATTCTTCTCCGCCGTCAGAACCGTAAGTGAGAGTAAAATTCAAGCCGTTTGCAGGTGAGTTTGAATCGTCATCGTCCAGCCATTCAATAACAGCCAAATGTTCTCCCGTTACACCGTCAACATAATCATCGCTCATTCTAATTACGAAATCAGTGCCGTAAGTATATTCATTATCATTTTCATCTGTGATAGTGAACAGATTAGCTTTCTTGAATGAAGAGTCGATTATATTGCTTGCAGAGCTTGTTGTAAGTCCCATGCTTGAGAGCATTTGTTCATAACTCAAATAAGTGCCTGTGCTGTCTGAATAATTTCCGTAATTGTCAACTTGAATTTTTACAGTTGAATTAGGATTGCTTGAATCAAAAGTTGACGTTGTTGAGAGAGCGTCGAAGCTTTCATAAGTGATAATATATTCGGATTTTTCATCAGGGCCTGTCGGGATTGAGTCGAGCCATTTAATCGTTCCGTCGGTGTTGATTTTGAAATCTCTGCCGTAATAATATTTTGTGCCTTCGCTGTCGGTAATAGAGATTGTATCTTTGCTGAAGCTCGAAGGTATTTCATCATCATCAAGATCCCAGAATAGATCTGAGAATACAGAATAATCATCATCATATTCTATCTCAAGGTCTTCGGAAGACATGTTAAGCCCTGTTTTGTAATAAACGTTATACGGTGTTGTAAGGTCGCTTGCACTTACATTTGATGTATTCCAAGTAATTCTTGGCAAAAGTTCTCCAGCATCGTTTTTTGAGTTTTGATTACCAGTTACGGCGAACGTGAAATGCGTACCATATTCAAACCTTTTTCCGTTATTGTCAATGACATAAATATCTGAAGGATCAAAGTCATCAGCACTTGTAACGTTCTGAATATCATTCCAAGACATTTTATCGCCATCATCAATAACAATTTCTACAAGGTTAGTTGTAGTGGAACTTGATGTAGGAGCAATATTTTTTGACTTGTAGGTATCACCAGTATAATAACTTATTTTGAACGTAACATCTTCAGAAGGTTTCTTCGGAGTTGTATCAATCCAGCTTATATAAGCGTTGCCGTCATCGTCTGTTTCAATCGTGAAATCATAGCCGTATTCATAAGTTGTTGAACCGTTTTTGATTACAAGATCTTCGTACTCGTCCTCTGAAAGTTCATAACCCAATATTGTTTCAAGTGTTTTATCAGTAGCTGATGATGATACTGTTTTAGTTGTTGTATCAAGTTTTTCATACTCAAAATTGAACTTGTAATTCGGATATGTTTCAGCATCGGGCGCAACTTGAAATCCAAGAGTACTGATGTTTTTATGCTGTGTATAAGCTGAGACGGCGACGTTAGTATCTTGAGTAGTATATTTTCCGTCTTTATTCCTGTCTCCTGATACAAGCCACGAAACAACATAACCTTGTCCATTATCATTTACCCTTATGACAAAATCACGTCCGTATTCGTAAGTTTTACCGTTATCGGAAGTTATTGTGAAAGCGTCTCTGTAATCATCATCTGGGTCAATGTACGTCCTTATGATACCGTCTGTTCCTGTGAGAGTTACTGTACCAAGTTCAGAGCCTGTAATTTCTTTGTAGTGAGTGAAAAGATCGTCAATGTTTATTTCATCATCGGCCGCTGCTTCTTCAGCCCAAACAATACTCCCATGTGCATCAATCATAAAATGTTCATTGTCTAACTGTGTAGAATCTGACGTGTAATAATAAGTATTATTGTCTGAATCTTTTATAGTAATTCCGGAATAATCTCCGTCGGCCATGCTCAAAATATTCGAGTAAACTGAATCTTCGTCCGTATCGGTCTTATAAAGATATGTGCGATTACGAACTAACGTAAATGACGAAGGAATATCGTTACCAGTTGCAACAGGGGTTATACCTTTTTTGGTTCTGTATTGCCCCACACCGCCGCTTGTTGGATCGTCTCCTTTTGTAAAATCTACAACGATACTTCCGTTTGAACTGGATCTTATAACATAATCTTGACCATAAACATATTCAGTATCTCCAACTTTTACAGAGATTTCATTAGTCCCGTATAAATCAAGATATGCATATCCGTCATCAGCGGTAACAGTACCTATACCAATTTCACTAAGTTCATTTGCAAGAGTGTCGAATGTATATCCTCCGAACCAACCTGAATATACGCTTGGATTATTGGTACCATTATTAGGAATTTCCCTTGTTGAAACAACGTAATTCTCTTTCTGGTAACTTACAGTGTAACTTGTAGGCTGCTCAAATTCTTTTGTTTTTGTGGCTGATACGTTGAAATCCACCGAATTATCTTTCGTATAACTCACAGTATAAGACGAAGGTTCGTTTGTTGTTTTATCGGGCTTTGTAATCCAGTTAATTTTTCCGTCCGAATACGTAAAATCCGTTCCGTAAGTATAATAACTGTTTATTGTTGTCGTTCTTGTTCGGCTCAAAATATATGTTGAATCATCGTCTTCAGTTTCACCTTTAACCTCTGTGTAGCTGAATGTATCAACATATTCGTTCCCGTCTTCATCAATTCCTGTTTCAGAGGCTAATTCAGCTTCGGTAGGTTCCTGCAAAAGCGAATCATCTATAACTTCTGTTTCAGTTTTAGTTTGAACGGATTTAATTTTCATTCGATTTCCTAACGTACCGTAATCCTTAACATCAAAACCAAAATCAACACTGTCTGAATCGCCCGAACCACGTGTCGCTTTCACCTCAATAACATCGTCTGCTCCCATAGTGTAAACAGCACTGACACTATCACCAAGTTTCACGGCGTTAGTATCCTCGTATTGTTTCCAGCGTATTTCGTTATTAACAACCTCATAATCTTTATGAATTGTGTAGCTTGATGAGCCGCTCGTAACTTTCAGTTCATCTAAATAATCATCGCTTACGACAATATTCGTTGTAGTTCCTGCATCAGTGTTAGTTATGAGAGTTGCTAAACTTGTACAGCCTGTCGTTGTATATTTATCCTTGAGAGTTCCTTCTACGGTTGTTTTACCAAGTCCTGTGTAATCGCTTTTTAATATTAACTTGCTGTCAACTACTGAAGCAGATACAGCTAAAGGAGTGTTGAGAGATTTTAACGTGGTATTAATTCTCGATTTCAAAGAGTCAAGAGAATCTGTTGCATAAACATCAATTCCTACCTGCTGGCCTCCTGCGTTAATATAAAATTTCGAGCTGTCTAAACCTCCTAACGTGCTTTTGAGAGTTGATGATGTAATTTGTTTAGACCTGTTCGTTTGCGCAGTAGCTAACTGTTTGACTTCAAGTTCGTGAACGTTCACTTCAGCATCTGCATTAACCGTTGCAGTTAATACCCCTTTATATGAACCGTTCGTGTCTATTCTTTCAATATCAATTTCTTTGGCTTTATATGTCGAAGGAAGTTTCAAAGTTGAGAGCGATGATTGAATCGTCTGCATTGAAACTTTCATTTCTTCAAACAACGTTTTTTTATTCGTAAGATTGGTTTTCTTGTTGACTTGAACGTAAGCAGCATTTGAAGCTGACTCTATAACGCTGTCAATCATTCCTTCCCAATCCATACCGGACACTACGCCCGATACACTCATTGTAGCCATGAAAATTTAACCTCCTGTTCTGTTAGACTATCCTGTAAGTTTTATCGGAGATTTTAACATTAAAAATAAATATTTAAGCAAAAAAAAACCCGTCAAAAAATTTTTAACGGGTATTTAATCTCTATTGATGATAATTTGTATTATTTGAATGAAGGTGATGAGCCATCGTGTGCATTCCCTGAAAACTGCCGTTCGGGACTTCTACAGGAACAGGCTGAGTATGTTCTGGAAGTTCCTTTTGAATTTCACGTATACGTTCGATTAAAAAATTTACGATTAACTTGTCCTCTTCTTGAGGCGTTAAATGTTTTTCTTCCTGAGCGTTTTTGTCATACGAATGTGAAAGCGATAACGATAATTTTGCACACGCAGGGCCGATTAATTCATATAAAACGCTTGATGCCAATATAACCGTCCTTAATGCGCTTCCCATTTCGCCGCCTAAAGTCCTTGCTCCGAGTTCCGCAAGACCTATCGCAACTCCTGCCTGAGGGATTAATGCCAAGCCTAAATTATTTCGCACGAGTTTATTTTTGCCCGTAACTAAACAACCGAAAAACGCCCCTGTATATTTTCCCGCTATCCTCACGAGAAAATATACGATACCCAACATTAATAACGATGTTCCGCCAGCGTTTGAACCGCTCGTTAATGCTCCAAGCTCAAAACATACTCCGGATCTCACGAAAAATAATAATAATATCGGAGGACTGAAATAATTTAACTGCATGAATAATTTATCATCGTCAGTTATATTTATATATACCGTCGACATAAACATGCAGCCTAATAACGGCGATACTCCCAACGCTTCACATATTCCGCAAAATCCGAACAAAATCGCCACAGAAATTATTAATCTGTTATCAGTTGAACGTTTCGGAGGAATTAAAATTTTCATCAGAACTCCTAATAACGCTCCGATAATTACGCTCACGAGGTTAATTAATATAGGAAGTATTACATGGTTGAAATCAATTCCGCCTCCCGAACCTGATACCGATGAAGCTAAAGCTATCGAAATCGCTATGCTGTATGCCAACAATCCTACGACATCATCAAGTGCAACAACCTGAAGCAAAGTATTAACAAAATCTCCGTGTGCACCTGTTTGTCGTATCGTCATCATTGTTGAAGCAGGAGCTGTCGCAGAAGCTAACGCCGCCAAAACCGTCGAGAAAGCTAAATCCATTCTCAACACAAAATATGCCGCAATGAAAACGAATATTGAAGCCACGCACGCCTCAAACACCGTTATTATTAAAACTTTTATGCCGTTGCCCTTCAAAGCGTTAAGTCTGAAAAATTGTCCCGTGCTGAAAGCTATAAACGACAATGCTATATTGGGTAAAAATGCCGTGCTCTCAGATATTGAACCGGGTACCAAATTCAAACAATACGGCCCGATTAATATTCCCGTTACAATATAAGCCGTAACATTCGGAAGTTTTAACAACCTCGTAACCCTTGTAAGAGCAAAACCACACAGTAACATTATTGCTACCGTCAAAACACCTACACTGGCAGCGGAACCGTTATTAAGGTATTCAACTAACTGAGCAAACAATTTATATTCTCTCCTTTCACTTTGTTTGCATGTATTACAAAAAATTTACCCCTCGAATTATTAAAGGGGTAACATTTACTTTCAAAGTTAAAATATTCTAGCATTTTTTTTTCGTCAACACATTATGCTTATTACTTAATCACTAATCATTAACAAAATATTGACACATAATTTTTTTGCGCTATAATGTTTGACGTTACGAACAATACGAAATTGATTATTCAGTCATGAAACCCTTAACCTGCAAGAAGGATTTCTGAAATATAAATGATTTATGAATTAATATTCCTCGTTTTTGTTCAATCTTGTTTAGATCGTTTTTTAGTTTTACCCCCCTCATATAATAGAAATTTATGGTCGAAATTCCCCCCTCAGGGAATCAGACCTCTATTTTCTATAAGTGCATTATTCTTCCTGCTGTCATGAAATACACTGTCAAACTTCCTGCATCTACTATCGTCGTTACTATCGGTGAAGCCATTAATGCAGGGTCAAATCCTAACGCCTTTGCTAATAAAGGTAACATTCCTCCGATTGTCTGTGCAAAAATTACCGTAGCAAACAAACTTATTCCTACTGTTATTGAAAGAGGAAGGTCGCCGCTCATTGCATATTTATAGAAGAAATTTACAACCGCTAATCCTCCTCCGACTAACAAGCCGACTCTTAACTCCTTCAGCAAAACTTTCAGAGCGTCATAAATCTTTAATTCTCCGACAGCAATTCCACGAATTACTAACGTTGAAGACTGCGAACCGGCATTTCCTCCAGTGTCCATTAACATCGGTATCGAAGCTATTAATGCGGGCAATGCAGCAAAAACCGATTGATAATGCGTTATTATCTGTCCTGAAAATGTCGCTGAAATCATTAAGACCATTAACCATATAACACGCTTTTTCGCAAGCTCCAAAACTCCCATTGACAAATACGGCTCGTCAATCGGCAAAATAGCAGCCATCTTATGAAAGTCTTCAGTGCTTTCCTCTTCCAAAACTTCCATAGCATCGTCTACCGTTACAATTCCTACTAAATGATTTTCAGAATCTACTACAGGCAATGCCATAAAATCATATTTCTGAAATAACTCCGTAACTTTTTCACGGTCATCATTAGTATTGACGCTGATTAAATTTGTATCGGTCATTATGTCGCCTATCATATCGGCATATTGAGACAATAACATCGTCCTAACCGTTACAACTCCCTTCAAAATTCCTTTAGGATCAGTAACGTAACATGTGTATAAAGTCTCTTTATCAGTTCCGACTTCACGAATATGTTTGAATGATTGTTCAACGTTCATATCAGGACGAAGCGATATATACTCGGTTGTCATTATGCTTCCTGCCGAATCCTCCTGATATTGAAGAAGCTGATTAATTCCGCGTCTTGTTTCAGGGCTTGCACTCTCCAAAATCCTCTTCACAACGTCCGCAGGCAATTCCTCAACCAAATCCGCTGCATCGTCCAAGAATAATTCGTCAACAATCCGTCCTAATTCGGGGGCTGTTAATTGCGAAACCAATGCTTCTTTTGTGTCAGATATTAAATGGGCAAAAACTTCGGCGGCCATGTCTTTACGTAACGCACGGAACAATATTACACGTCCTTCAGGTTCAAGTTCCTCAATTATGTCCGCAATATCCGCGTCGTTCATGTCCTCTGTTATAATTCTTAACTCTCTTATGTTTTTCGTCTCGATTAATTTTTGAATTTCATCAAATACTTTTTCAAGTTCTTCAGGCATTTTTATTTTCCCTTTCCATAATTAAATTTTTAACAATATTTTAGCGTGTTCACGAGCTTCGGCCATGTCAGGTGAACCTGATAACATTCTCGCTATTTCCCTTATTCTTTCAGCGGCGTTTATATTTGTAATTATTGTCTCACCGTTTTGACGCTGTATTAATATATGGTTAGTTCCGAGTGCTGCTATCGAAGCCTCATGAGTTACCAATATAACCTGACACCTTGTTGAAAGTTTTTTCAGTTGAAGTCCCGATAAAACTGCTGCCCGACCTCCCAATCCTGCTTCGACTTCATCAAATACTATTGTAGGCGGTAACCATTCATCAGGCAACGAAAGCTGTAAAGCTAATAATAACCTGCTGAGTTCTCCTCCTGAAGCTACCTTCTCTACACGTCCTGATCTCGAACCTTCTTTCAATATAAATTCTATCTCATCAGCTCCATTATATTTTAATTTCTGAAGTCCTGTGAAATTTACGGCGAAATTTATTCCTGACATTCCCAATTCATTCAGCAAAATATTCACACGGTCTTCCAAAATTTTCGCGGCTTCGTGTCGTGCCTGTCTGATTTCCATTGCAAGAGCATTAGCCCTTCTTTTTTCATCTAATGAACGAATTGAAATTTCCTCAAGTTCCTTGTAACTGCTTTCGAGCCATTCGAGATTTTTATATGCTTCATCGCTATAATTTAACAGTTCGTTTTCGTCTGTTATATTGCAAAGCCTCTTTAACCTTCTTAAAGCTCCTAATCTCGTTTCGGTTTGTTCAAGAACTATATTGTCATTTTCTTCATCGTCCGACAAAATATTAACGGAAATATTTTTTACGGCATTATATAAAATCTCAATCGAATTTTTTACGCTGTTTATGTCATTATCATCTGCAAATTCGTAAAGCTCCTCGAAACAATCCTCAGTCTTCCCAATTAAACCGTTCTCCGATAAACCGCCTGTTAATTCATCAAGATTTTCTTGAGCACGTTCACGTTGAAATATCCTGTGTGTTAAGTCTGCTAATTCATTTTCAAGCTGCTTTTCTAAACCGGGTTCGGGTTTTGAGAGTTTTATGAGGTCAAATATTTCTCTTGCGTTTGAATATTGTTTCTCAATTTCGCTCCGACGTTTTTTTATCGCACGTAAATTTTTAACACTCTCTCTTGCTTTGTCATAAATTTCGTGAAACTCATCAAATATTTCTTTCCTTATTTTTTCAGGCAAACATGAATCCAACATCGCTAACTGTCTTTCAGGCTCTAATAATTCCAACTGTGAAAACTGACTTTGAATCCTCACTAAACCGTCAACAATTTCAGCAAAGGTACTTAAACCGACATTTGCTCCGTCAATTTTTGCTTTATTTCTTCCGTTTTCCGAAACTTCACGATATATTTTTTTATCTTCGGAAGTAAAAACTCCTTCAACTTTTCCGACTTTTTCGCCGGCAAGAATAAATTTCGCTCCTCCTCTTATTCCTGTTAATAATTCTATGGAACGGATTATGCTGCTCTTGCCCGCACCGCTTTCACCCGTGATAACATTTAAGCCGGGTTTGAAAGTTAATTCGGCCTCTCTAATTCCTCCGATATTTTTTATGCTTAAATTCTTAATCACTGTTAAACGCTTTGCCCCAACCTAATTTTTCACTTACTATATCCAAAAATCCTTTATCGGGAAAATTCAGTGTCTTGATTTTTTTAGTTCCTGATAATTTGATTTCTATTCTGTCATTCGGGAATATCTCATAAGCAACCTGTCCGTCCTGCGTCAACATTAAATCTCTCGAAATTCCTCTCGGTATTAACGTTATAGTATCCTTATCCGATGCCAATAACGGCCTTGAATATAACGTATGTGCGCATAACGGAGCCAAAATTATCGCGTCCATTTGAGGCGGCATTATCGAACCTCCTGCCGAAAGAGCATAAGCTGTTGAACCTGTCGCACTTGAAACTATCACTCCGTCAGCAGGCAATACACAAAAGAATTTTTCATTGAACCTGATTTCAATCTGTACTAAACGGGCTATTGCATTAGTTGTTAATACGATGTCGTTTAAGGCATAAATTTTATGAGAAGGCGATTCGTCATGATATAAAACGCTGCTTAAAACACGACGTTCTATAACTTCAAAATCGTCGCTCAAAATCTTCTCTAAATCACTTTCAATTTCATTAGGTTTTGTTGATGCTAAAAAACCCAAATGCCCCATATTAACCCCGTGCAAAATTATTTCCGTTCCCATTATGTAACGTGCTGCCCTTAAAAACGTCCCGTCTCCTCCGATTACTAAAGCCAGTTTTACTGTTTTGAGCCATTGTTCATCGTCAAGCCCTACTGTTGTTAATGCGCTGGCTTCCTGATGAGGCAGTAAAATTTCACAGCCGTGATTTTTTGCCCATGTCATAATTTTTTGAGCCATCTTCACAGCTTCGGGCTTGCGTAAATTTATTATTAATCCGAGTTCTTTCATCTTTCAAATTCCCTGTATAACATACTTGCCTGAATACCTTCGTTATTTTGATATTTGCCCTTCGTGTAACGTTCATAAGGTTCGCTGATTGTGTGATAATAAATCTGTGCTATCTGAACTCCCGTATAAATTCTCACAGGCTGCACGCAAAATAATTCAAGTGTCCAATATCCGGCAAAACCTACATCACCAAATCCAGCCGTAACATGAATGCAAATTCCAAGTCTTCCTATTGATGACCTTCCTTCTAACATCGGAATAAAATTTTCAGTCTTAGTATATTCTTCGGTACGTCCGAGATATAACACTCCCGGCTCAAGAACAAAACCTTCAGAAGGAATTAAAATTTTCTGAGTGTCGTTTTTTTCACGCATATCTAAAATTTTGTTTGAGTAAATTAAAAGCTCATTATGCAGCGACAAATTATAACTGTTAGGATTTAATCTCCGTTCATCAAAAGGTTCGATTATAATATCACGGTCAATATGATTTTTAATTTCAAGTCCCGATAAAATCATTCTAAACTTTTTCACTTCCAAATTAATAAAATCTTCTCGCTGTTATAATAATAACAAATTTGATTTTTTGATTTAATTAAGGACTTCAACAATGGAAGCAATAAAAATTACTAAGGACAAAGAAAAAATTATCAACATAAGGGACATTAAACAGCTCTCAAAAGATTCGGATTTTGCATTAACAGGTATCGTAACGAAAATTTACAGAAGGTTAGACCGCAATAACCGTCCTTTTTGGGAAATTATGGTTACAGATACTACGGGCGATATAACGGGGCGTGCATGGTTCGATTCGTCTTGGCAAAATATTCAGAACGGCGATAAATTTCCGATTGACCCCGATAACTGCGGATTTAATTTTGAAGGTTTGAGCATGGGTTTTATAGGCCGCATATCGGATTATAAAGGACAGTTACAATATAATTTCACTGAGATTTATATTCTTGATCAAAATAAATATCCTCCTAAATCTTTCATTAAACGTTCACCGTTAAAGCAGGAATTTTTAGAGGAAAGTTTCAAATCCTTAATCAACGAAATCTCTAATGAAACATTGAAAAATTTTCTCAACGCAATATTCTTTAAGCACGGTTTATGGGAAAAATTCAGAACTTATCCTGCTGCTGTTACATTTCATCATGCTTACACGGCAGGGCTTCTTGAACATTCGGTATCTGTTACTTTAGGAGCAAGAGACATGGCCGAACATTACAAAAATTTCAACGTTCCTATAAGCATTGACTTAATAATTGCAGGTGCGCTTCTTCATGACATAGGGAAAACTGAATCTTATAAGAATGACACAATACCTAAAACTTTACCCGAAGCAAGCGTCATTGATCATACTGTCATAGGCTATCACATGTTTATGAAAGCTGCTGAGATTGAAAAAATTGACCATGATTTAACATTGGCACTCGGACATATAATTTTGAGCCATCACGGAAAATTTGAATACGGTGCGCCCGTCTTGCCTCAAACTCCTGAGGCTTTAATCGTAAATGCCGCTGATGAAATTGATTTCAGAGTAACGTTTTGGCGAAATCAAATTGAAAATCTCAATCCTCAAAGTGATTTCACGGATTATATTCCGATGTTGGAGCGAAGATTATGGCGGGGAATTTCGTTAAAGTAAAATGAGTTACTCAATAAAAATTTCAAGAGATGATGACGGCAGGAGGCTGGACAGGTTTTTAAGGGGGAAATTCAAGTGGGTGAGTTTAGGCGAGATAATGAAGTCAATAAGGCTCGGTGAAGTTCGTGTGAACTCAAAAAAAATCCGTGAACCCGGCGAAAGGCTCTATGAAGGTGATGAGTTAATCGTTAAATGGCCTCTTAAAAATGAAAACGATAACAAAATTTTAACGAACAAATATTCTTCATGGGGAAAAATCAAAATAATATTTCATGGAGAAAATGTTTTAATCCTGAACAAGCCTTCAGGAATTTTAGTTCAGCCCGATGAAGCCGGAGGAGATTCTATAATTTCAAGAGTTTGGAGCGTTACGGGATTAAGGACGGCTGCTGCGGTTCACAGGCTAGATAGAAATACAACGGGAATTTTAATTGTTGCGCTTCACGGAAAATCGTTAAGAGCATTAGAAGAGGTCTTCAAATTACGCAAGGTCAAAAAATTTTACCGTGCAATAGTTGTTGGTAAAGCTCCCGAAAAAATTACGATTGAAGCACCGTTGTTAAAGGACGCTGAAAAAAATCTCGTGAAAGTCTCTGAAGCAGGCTCGAAAGCCGTAACAATCTGTAAAACTCTCGCCACATCTGAAGATGAAAAAATTTCGTTGGTTGAGCTGGAATTACAGACAGGCCGAACACATCAAGCAAGGGTTCATATGGCACATATAGGGCACCCGATATTAGGCGACAGAAAATACGGAGATTTTGGATTTAACAGGCTCATGAAAAATATTAAGCGTCCTATGTTACATGCTTATGAATTAGAATTTCCGATTTTACATGAAGAATCGTTGAATGAAATATCAGGTAAAAAATTTTATGCTCCTTTACCTGAAGACATGAGAGAAATTTTAGAGTTAAGGATTAATAACTATGAAGACTAAAAATTTTGTGCTGAAAATAATTTTTGCGTTGGCTGTAGCGTGGACGTTTTATTATCTTGTAAATTATTTTGCCATTAAAAACTGGAACACCTCCGAATCTTTAATAGTAAGAGTACTTGAAGCCGGAGAAGAAAAAATCAGGCAATCCGATATTTCAGGTGATGAAGACAGATACGAAACATTGGAACGTCAATTAATATTGATGGTTTTATCGGGTAATAACAGCGGTGAAGTTATAACCGTAAACACGGTAAGGTTATCGGGAAGCGGACTTGAAATTATTCCTGGACGAAATTATTTGTTAGTTTGGGATTATTTTGAGGACGGAACAGTTCAATATTCAATCGCAGATTCATTCAGAGTGCCTTCGGTAGCAGGAATAATAATGGCGGTTTGCACGATGTTAATAGCGTTGACTGGTTACAGAGGACTATTTGCGCTTTTAGGATTAGGAGCTTCGATAGGCGTATTAATATTTACTATGATACCGTTAGTAACATTGGGCTGGTCTCCTGTGCCTGTTGCAATAGCTTCGGTGTTCATCATTTCGACCGTAACGATTTTGTGCGTAGTCCGACATATAAGATATATGTTAGTTTCATTGCTTGGAAGTTTAGGCGGAGTAATGTGCGGTTTTGCTTGCGGTGCTGCAATGGTTCATTTGTGGCAGTTGTCGGGATTAGCAGGTGAAGGTTCGGCTTTGCTTGCTTCAACATTACCGAATTTGAACATGAGGGGCGTATTGCTTTCATCGGTTTTAATAGGCTCAATAGGAGCGGTGTTAGATGTCGGAGTGTCAGTTACTGCTTCAATGTCCGAATTTGTTGATTATGATGAAAAAATTCATCTCGACAGGCTTTTGTTAGCAGGTCTTAACGTCGGAAGCGAAGTTCTCGGAAGCATGATTAACACATTAATACTTGCTTATCTCGGAAGCTCTTTACCGATGGCGATATTAATTTGCAGTGCAGGAGTTGAAATTTCGGGAATTTTGAACGACCCTTATATAGCTCAAGAGATTGTTCAAAGTCTGGCAGGGACATTAGGATTATTATTCACAATTCCTGTAACGGCATTTTGTTTCGTATTTCAGGAATCATTGAGGCGGAAACATGGCGGTTAAGGCTGTAATAGACATCGGAAGCAATTCGATAAAAATGCGTGTTGCTAATGTCATAAACTCTAAAGTAAAAGTTATCCGTGATGAAACTGAAGTTGTGAAACTCGGAAAAGGAATGTCAGTTTCGGGATACTTGAACGAACAGAGCATGAAAAATTCCTGCACTGCCGTAACTAAAATGGTAAGAAGAGCAAAAAAATACGGTGATGAAATTTTCATAGTCGGTACTATGGCATTAAGGACAGCTAAAAATTCGCAGGAATTTGTTAATATGGTAAAAGATTCGACAGGTTATGATGTTCATGTATTTTCCGGAGAAGACGAAGCAAAATATTCGTGGTACGGAGCTATTGACGGATTTGACGTTAAGGGAAAAGTTTTGATGTTTGATTCCGGAGGAGGAAGCACGGAATTTGTAATCGGGTTAAACGGTAACATTGAAAAAATCGTAAGTGTTCCGATAGGAGCTGTAACACTTTTGGAGAAATTTTCCTACGATAATAACAAACCCGTTAAAGCAAAATTTTGTGATGAAATTGTAAATTATGTTAAAAATCTTTTGCTTGAGTATAATATAATTGATTTTGCGCCTTCAGGTGAAACACTGAAGATAATCGGAGTTGGCGGAGGTGCAGTGTCAATGGCAGGAGTTAAATATGCGTGTGAAAATTTTGATCCGTCAAAACTTCACGGAGGAATTTTAACGGTAAGAGATGTTGAACGTCAGATAAAAATGTATTCATCATTGACGTTAAAAGAGCGTGAAAATATAATCGGTTTACCGCCTGCGAGGGCAGATATAATATTAGGGAGTGCATGTATTATATTGACAATATTGAAATTTTTTGAGGTAAATTCATTTACGGTCAGCATTAACGGCTTGAGGCACGGACTGTTGATATATGATGAGAGAGGTGAATGAAAAATTGTTGCTTGAATTAATGTCTAACGGAACTTTAGCGGAATTGCCGCCCGAAAATATCCCGAATAATATTACAATGCCTGAAGAACCTTCGGTGATGTTGTTGTTACCTCATAATCAATATTTGCTCGGAATCGGTTCAAAATGGGTGTTAAAATCAGGAGATAAACATCAAGATGTATTTTTATATGATGATCAAGTTTTATCTTTGTCGAACGGAAATTCAAAACCTACAGTAATTCCGAAAGAAACAGTTAATGCTCTTCGTAAAGAATTATTTTCATTGACCGAACCTCCCGGAAGGCATGTTCCGACGTTATTAATGTTAAAAACCATATTAAGAGAAAAAGAAATAAAGTTTTCAGACGAAAAAACTTTCAACGAAACTATGAAGAATGATTTAACGCTTTGCAAGACTTATTGGACTTTAAGATTTGCATTGGCACGACATGAATTTGAAACTGCACGCAGATTAAAAGCATGGTTAAAGGCGGGGCCTGAAACTTTTACGGATTCAAAAAATGTAATGAAAATATGGTTTTCAATTTTGAATATACCTGATAAAGGCGTTATTAGCGAACTGAAACAACTTTCATTTACAAAACTTGAAATAGATCATGTAGCAGCACAAAAAATTTCGCCTGTTATTTTATATAATCCTGTATCAGGTTGGCTTATTGTGAAAAGGTTTAATTATGATAACGGAAAAAATTCAGATACTACGTTTGTTTTGTGGGAATATTTGAATCATGAACTTTACAATGAACTTAAAGAAGTCAGAAAGATGTCAACAGATGACATAATACTCGCATTATGGGGAGAATACGACACACAGCAGGCAATGATAGAACGAGCTAAATATAAAGGAGATGAATAATTGATGAATATAAATTTTTCGGGAGTAACAAAAATATTTCAGCCTGATATAGCAGCACTTACGGATATTAGCTTGGATATTACTCAAGGAGAATTTGTTTATATAATCGGTCAGACAGGTTCGGGAAAATCAACATTACTACGCTTAATAACACGTGAATTGTTGCCTTCAAAAGGTTCAATAACGGTTGGAGATTATGATCTCAGACGAATGAGAAGTTCGGACGTCCCTTATTACAGACGTGATGTAGGATTAGTAGCTCAGGATTTCAAATTGATTCCTGCACTTACAGTTTATGAAAATGTTGCTTTTGTAATGGAAACAATGTCAGTTCCGAAAAATCTTGTTGAAGAGCGAACTAAAGATGTTATAAATCAAGTAGGTTTGTGGCGAAGACGTTCGATGAAACCAGCACAGCTTTCAGGAGGAGAACAGCAAAGAGTTGCAATCGCAAGAGCATTAGCAAACACACCTTCGTTATTTATAGCGGACGAACCGACTGGAAATTTAGATTTTCACACAGCTGCTGAGGTAATGAAGATTTTATTTGCAATAAATGCTGCTGGAGTTACGGTTGTAATGTCAACTCATAATCAAGCAATAGTAAATTCATCAAGAAAACGAGTTATAGAGCTTGAAAACGGCAGATTAATCAGAGATGAGAAGGGAGGCTCTTATAATTAATGACTACTATAAAATATATATTGCGTGATATGTTCAGGTTAATAGCCCGACACTGGATTTTAGGGTTATTAACTTTAATTACGGCAGGAGTTATGCTGTGGATTTTAGGAATTACGACGCTATTTTCATTAAATCTTGAAAATCTCTTGAATCGCCTTGAAAGTGAATTGGTTGTTCAGGCATATTTAGTTAAGGACACTACTTTAGACGTTAATTCAGTAGCTGAAAAAATTCAGGAATTAGAATATGTTTCGGCAATGAAAGTATATTCACCTTCAGATTCGCTTGCAAAACTTCAGGAGAAAATGGGCAGCCATTCCAGAGCTTTAGAGATGTTAGGTGAAAATCCGATACCTTATAATTTTGAAATTCACGTCAGAAAAGCAGAAGATGTTGAGCCTTTAGTTGATGAATTAAAAGCACTTCCTGAAGTTGACGATGTTGTGTATGCCGGAATGGTTGTAAAAAGGATTTCAGCATTATCAAATATTTCGTCAAGAGTTGCTCTTGTAATGTTTATATTATCCGTTGTAATAACTGCGTTAGTTGTTTATAACACTATACATATTTCATTATATTCACGAAGAGATGAAATAGGAATAATGTATTTAATCGGAGCAACACGTGCTTACATAGCATCGCCATTTGTGCTTGAAGGAACGTTATTAGCGTTTTTCGGTGCATTAATAGCTGCTGGCGGCATTCTTGGAACATATTTCCCAGGAATAGCCTTATTAGAAAACAGTTTACCGTTTTTGCGCACAAGTTTGTTGACGGATAAAAATATAATTTTCAGATTTTGCGGTTTGTTAGCAGGATTTGGAGCAACATTAGGTTGGGTTTGCAGTTACATTGTTGTAGCGAGGTTCATAAACTCAATAACGAGGCCCGAATAAATGCGTAAGTTTATAAAGTTTTCAAGTCTTGTTATTTTAGTTGTAATTTCATTAATTTATGTCTCAACACCTGTAAATTCCGCTGCTAAAAAGAGTAAAGGAAGCATTGATTCTCAAATAGCAGAAGAAGAAAAAAAACGTTCTGATCTTGCCAAACAAGTAGAGAAATACAAGAAGCAAGTTCAAGATATGGGAAATCAGGTTGAGAGTTTACTAACTAAAGTAAATACTTTACAGCAAGATGAAAGCGTTGCACGGCAGGAATTAACAGTCCTTGAACTTCAAAACAAAAAAATTCAGGAAAATATAGATGTCCTTGATGACAACATAAAAGATGAACAGGTTAAAATAGCTGAACTCTCCGAACAAATGAAAGGCAGATTGCTTGACATGTATAAATACGGAGAAGCCGGTACTATGCGAATGATGTTTGCATCAAGAAGCGTTTTTGAAGCTGTTGAAACTGCACATTTGTTGAATTTAGTTACTCAACGTGATGAGGAGATTTTATCACAACTTCAATCGAGAGTTCAAAATCTTGATTTAAGCCGTCAAACCATGAACGAGCAACAAACAAGATTACAGGAAAAAACCGAAGCTGTTCAAACCCAGCGCAATAAATATAAACTTAGTATCAAAGAGACAAACTCATTTATAAGCTCGATAAAGAAGAAAAAAGCATTGGCCGAAAAAGCCGCTATTGAAGCCGAACAAGCTCAAAAACAAGCAGGAAGAATGATAGCGGAATTACAAAGGAAACGTTCTGAAGCTGCCAAAAAATCTTATGTAACAGGTAAAGGCTCCATGTTCGATTGGCCTGTAAGAGGTCAAATTGCAAGCGGTTACGGAAATAGAATGCACCCGATCTTAAAACGAAATATTTTACATTCGGGCATTGATATTGCTGCTCCAAACGGAACTCCTGTTAAAGCAGCCGCTCCGGGAGAAGTGATTTATGACGGTTGGTTAAGAGGTTACGGACGTGTTGTCGTTTTAGATCACGGAAGAGGTTATTCAACTTTATATGCTCATCTTTCAGCAAGCCTTGTAAAAGAAGGACAAGTCGTTAAAAACGGTGCTGTAATAGCTCGTGTAGGTAAAACAGGTAATACAACAGGCTACCATTTACATTTTGAAGTCAGAGTTTTTGGTACACCAGCAAATCCTATAAAATATTTGAAACGTTAAGGAGGGATATTGATGAAAAAATTTGTTGCAATTTTATCGCTGATGTTATTAATTATGAGTATTAATTCTGAAGTCTATTCGGCAAATATAGACAGTCAAATTAAAACTCAACAAAAAAATCAAAATGACATGAAGAAAAAAATTCAGCAGTACAATTCGATAGCTAAAGAAAAATCCAAACAATCAAAAACTTTGTTGGGGCAACTGTCGAAACTCAAAAAGGATGCTTCAGCTTCTCAAGCAAAAATGAATGATCTTGAAAGTGAAAATTCAAAGTTAAACAAATCTGTTGATGAACTGGATAAGCGCATAAAAACTGTAAATGCTTCAATGTCAAAAATTATTGCTATTCTCAAAGAAAGAGTTCCTGAACTTTACAAATTTATTCCTGAAGAAAACACTTTGAGCCTGATATTAAATTCAACAGACCCTCATGATGCCGTAAATACTGCTTATATGTTAAAATTATTTGCCCGCAATGACCAAAAAATGCTTAATGATTTAACTCAACAGGAAAATGAATTAATAGAAGCTAGGAGAAAACTTGAAGCTGATCAATCTAAAATTCGTAAACAAGCTGATGAATTAAAAAAGAAACGTGCTGAATATGACTCAACTATTAAACAAACTGACACTTTGTTGAAAAATGTTCAAAGTGAACAGAAAAGGGCTGAAGCCGCCGCTAAAGAACTTGAAAATGCTCAAAGGGCTGTCGGAAGCAAAATAAATTCTTTGATGAAACAAAAGAAAACTGCTCAAACAAAAGCCGCTTCACAAAAAACTGTTGCAAAAAATAAAACTGCTTCTAATAACAATAAAGCTCCACAAAAAACTCAAGCTCAACCTGCTGCTGCAACAGCTCGAAAAGCTCCCGGCGCTCTTTCATGGCCTGTAAACGGTACAGTAACTATGCAATACGGTTCACGAGTTCACCCGACTTTCAAAACAAAAATTTTTAACTCCGGAATTGATATTAAGGCATCTTCAGGAACTCCCGTTAAAGCTGCCGGAGCAGGTGAAGTTTTATATCAAGGTTGGTTAAGAGGTTTCGGACAGGTTATAATAATTGATCACGGCGGTGATTTATCAACTGTTTATGCCCATTTAGGAGGAGCTTCGGTTCGTGAAGGAGCTTCGGTTAAAGCAGGAACAGTTATCGGCCGTGTAGGAAATTCAGGAACAAATTCGGAATACGGATTGCATTTTGAGGTCAGGAAAAACGGCTCGGCTGTAAATCCCATGAATTACCTGATATAAAAATTATGCTGTATAATTTCCGAGAGATTAAAGCATATTTTCATAAAAGAGGTGCATAGATTGAAAAATTTGAAAAAACAAAAAAAGTATGTTCTGTTTTTAGTTTTATTAGCGTTGTTCGGTTCTTTATATGCCTTCAAAGCTATATCGGCTGACTTCTCCGACGAAGATTTTAACAGAATATCCCCGTTTAATGTCAGGTCTTTATGGCTTTTGCGCCAAGTTCGTTACATCATCGAAAATTATCAGGTTGACGCTGACAAAAAGCCCGCTTCCGACGAAGATTTACTGCACGGTGCCGCTAAAGGAATGGTTGAAGCATGGAAAGACCCTTACACCCGTTTCGTATCTCCAAAGCAATTAAAAGATGAAGAGATTGAACTTGAAGGACATTACGGCGGTTTAGGAATGTACATCGGAGACAGGGACGGAGCTGTCGTCGTTATTAGCCCGATGGAAGATTCTCCCGCTGAACGTGCAGGCTTAAAAAACAAGGACATGATCGTTAAAATCGATGATGAAGTCGTTGTCGGCTGGACTTCTGACAGGGTTGTCCAAAAATTACGCGGTGAAGCAGGCACAAAAGTTACGGTCTGGGTCAGACGTGAAAATGAGGACGAACTTTTGAGCTTTGAAATAACAAGGGAGATTATAAAGTTACACAGCGTTCGTTATGAAATGCTTTCGGACGATATTGGCTACCTCAAATTAACTCAGTTCAAACACGATACCGCTGAAGAAGCAAGAAATGCCGTTAGAGATTTAGTTAAACAAGGCATGAAGGCTTTAATTTTGGACTTGAGAAACAACGGTGGTGGCCTTCTTGACGTAAGTGTTAAAGTTGTCAGCATGTTCGTTAATAACGGTTTGGTCGTCGAAACTAAAGGACGTTCAAAGAGAGCTAACGATCAATATTATGTCGATAAATCATTTTACTTAACGTCAGTTCCAATGAACGTATTAATCAACGGCGGAAGTGCTTCGGCATCTGAAATCGTTGCAGGTGCTTTGAGCGATAAAGGCAGGGCAAAATTAATCGGTGAAAAAAGTTTCGGCAAGGGCAGCGTTCAAACGTTGTTCCCGTTAACTGACGGTTCCGGAGTTTATGTAACGATTGCCAGATATTACACACCGTCGGGAAAATTGATAGATCATGTTGGATTATCGCCTGATATTGAAGTCAAAGGCGAACCAAATAGAGATACCAGTAAAGATCTTCAGCTTCAGAGAGCAATTACTGAGGTAAAAAAATTGCTTAGATCTGTGGCTGGAAAAAGAAAATAATCAAGGAGATGTAAAAATATTTTGAGCGGTAAAAAAAATGTAGACCTTTTAGTCGGTGCCCAATGGGGCGATGAAGGTAAGGGCAAAGTAGTTGATATGTTAGGTTCTGATGTTGATGTTTTTGTCAGATTTCAGGGTGGAGCTAACGCAGGACACACGGTAATTTCGGACGGTCAAAAAGTCGTGTTCCATTTATTGCCGTCAGGAATGCTTTATTCGGGAAAATTATGTGTTCTCGGTAACGGTTTAGTAATTGACCCTGAACAATTTTTAGCCGAAACTAACGAATTATTCCAGAGAGGTCAGGACAAAGCAAGATTAGCCGTAAGTCCTCATGCTCATGTTGTTATGCCTTATCACAGAATGCTCGATAAACTTCAGGAAGAAGCTCGAGGAAAAGGCCGCAAAATCGGTACAACAGGACGAGGAATAGGGCCTTGTTACGTCGATAAATATTCACGTTCGGGTTTAAGAATTGAAGATTTAATTGATCCTGATGTGCTTCGTGAGAGATTAACATATATTCTTGAGGAAAAAAATCAGATTTTCACGAAATTATATAATCAAAAACCTTTGCCCTTTGATGAAGTCTATGAGCCTGCGAGAAAATGGGGCGAAGCTATTGCACCTTATGTTGATGATATAAGAGCGATTTTAAGGAAGGCCGTTGATGAAGGACAGCATGTTTTGCTTGAAGGAGCGCAGGCTGCTTTGCTTGATATTGATCACGGAACTTATCCTTATGTTACAAGCTCTTCAACTTCAGCAGCAGGAGCATTTACAGGAACAGGATTAGCTCCTAACGATTTAACAAGGGTTATTGCTGTCGTAAAAGCATATACAACACGAGTAGGTGAAGGAGCTTTCCCGACTGAAGATTTTGAGGAAGCAGGCGAAAAGTTAAGAGCTAACGGCGGCGAGTTCGGAGCTACAACAGGAAGACCCAGACGTTGCGGTTGGCTTGATATTCCCGCTTTGAAATATTCAATGGAACTTAACGGTGCTGACGTTATAGCATTAACAAAACTTGATGTCTTAACAGGAATGGGCGGTATTAAAGTTTGTGTTGCTTATGAAAAAGACGGCGAAAAAATTTCAACATGGCCGACAGATTATCGGGTGTTGGACAATCTTAAACCCGTTTACGAAACATTGCCCGGTTGGGACGACGACATAACGAACTGCAAAACTTTTGAGGAACTTCCTGCAAATGCTCAGTCGTATGTGAAATACATTGAGGAAAAATTAAAGACACCCGTAATGTTAATCGGTGTCGGAGCAGATCGCAATCAAACTATAAACAGAGGTATGTAATTTTTGTATTTGCCTGAAATAAATTTCCTGAACATAAATAACCTGCCTGATATTTTGAGGATTAACGCAAAATCGGGCTGTCCGTGGTCAGAGGAAATTATAAGAGCAGATTTGCAAAACGAATCTAACAACGAAATAACTTACATTGGAGCCTTCGCAACTAATACGGAGGCTTCATTGTTGGGTTATGCCGTTTTAGGACGAGAGAAAAAAACAGGGCTTTTAATGGCGTTAAATGTCGATAAAAATTTTCAGCGAATGGGAATTGGCACGCAGTTATTAATAGCCGTAAGTGATTGCGCAATGTATCTTAACATGAAGAGATTAAAATTACGTGTACGTAAATCAAATTCGGGCGCAATAGCTTTGTATTCTCAAATGTCTTTCAAAGGCGAGACAGTCCGACGCGGATATTATTCAAACGGTGAGGACGCAATAGTTATGAGTGCTTCATTGCCGTTGAACTTCAGAATAAAATTATGAGAGTTTATTTACCCTTCAAAGACGGTTCATCAATATCATTCGACGGAGAAAATTTTACAATTCATAAAAGGCCGAATGATATTGACGCAATAGATCACCCGGAATTTTATAAGCCCTGCGAGGCTGAAAGTGCATGGAATTTTAAGTGGAAAAAAGTCGTACATGCCTTGCAAAACGCTTGGAAAAAAAAATCCGACGCAAAAAAACTTTCACGAAACAAAAAAATCTATTCTCCCTAAACATAGTGTTATAATTCGGGAAAAATTCATATTAATTTTTAGGAGGAAAAATTTTTCATCATGAAAACTGCTGCAATATTTTTAATTGACGGTTTCGAGGAAACTGAAGCATTAACAACAGGAGATATTTTGAGACGCGGCGGTGTTGTCGTTACTACAGCATCATTAACAGGCAGACAGGAAGTTATCAGCAAAAATAAAATTTCTGTTCGGGCTGACGCAATGTTTGAAACTGTTAAGGACGAAAAATTCGATATGCTCATTCTTCCCGGAGGTACTCTCAATATCAAAGACCATGAAGGACTTCAGGAGCTTGTGAAAAAATATCATGCTGAAGGAAAATTAATCGCTGCTATTTGCGCTGCCCCTGCTGCACTCGGTAAAGCCGGAATTTTGGCCGGAAAAACTGCGGTATGTTATCCCGGACTTGAAAAACATCTTACTGGCGCAAGAATTGGAACACACATTGTAGAAACCGACGGAAACATCACAACTGCTAAAGGGCCTGCCGTAACTCCTTTCTTTGCTCTTAAACTCCTTGAAATTCTTGAGGGTAAAGCAATGTCAGAAGAAGTTGCGGAAGCGTTTTTAATCCCGTTAGTTTACAAGGCATAAAGAAATTTTTATCTAATTGAAAACCCCTCTGTCATTGCATGACATCTCCCCTTCTCAGGGGAGACAAGGTAAGGGTTACATTATGACAAGGGGTTTTATTTTTTATCATGTACCCAACACTTTTTCATATTTTCGGATTTAGAATTGACACATACAGCGTTTTATGGTTTATAGGTCTGTCGCTCGCTATAATCTGGAGCATCAAACGCCTTAAACTTTACGATATTAACGAGGACGAAGCCAGAACGGTTATGGCGGTATCGTTTTTTTTCATATTGTTAGGAGCAAGAATGCCCGAATATATTTTTAATTGGAAGGTTTATTATAACAATCCGTCATTATTATTAGACCTGAATCGCGGAGGACTTCACGAAATCGGAGCAGTAATCGGAGGCATAACAGCAGGATTTTTAACGAGTTTATATCGCAAAAAAATTTCGTTCTTAAAATTATGTGAAGCTGCTGCAATTCCTTCATGTATTTCAATAATAATAGGAAGATGGGGTTGTTTTTTCAACGGCTGCTGTGTAGGGCTGCGTTCAAAATCATTTTTTGCCGTTCATTTTCCATTTGATAAAGCAGGAGTTACAAGACACCCTGTACAAATTTATTACTCTGTAATAATGTTAATAACAATGTTAATTTTGTTAAAGGTCGAGCAAAAAATCAGACGTTCAAATTTAATCTCGCAATCTCATTCAGTAATAGCTCCGTTAGCATTAATATTATATTCGCTTATGAGATTTTCAATGATTTATTTCAGAGATAAGACACACTTATTTGAGAAGATTTTCACGACACCTTTGTATATCATTTTAGCTGTTGCTCTTCCGTTTGAATGCTTATGGCTTATGTATGGTTTGCGTAGATTAAAATCAGTGAAAAGCCGTTAGTTAATATAGGTAAAAATTGGCGTGAAATAATTTTTGAGAGCCATTAAAATATTCCGCTGTAAAAAATTGAAAAAATTATTGGAGGTAATTTTATTTTGAGTAAAAAATTTTTAGCGTTAGTTTTGACGCTTGCGTTGATTTTTGCGTTAGGTGGAACATCATTAGCCGCTATGTCTCCTTTTGGATCGTCTAACCCTATCGTTTCTATTGTTAAAAACGCTTCGGTTGCTGTCGTTAATATTGATGTTGAGAAAACTGCGAAACGTTCATTCTCACCTTTTCCCTTTGATGACGATCCGATTTTCAAGAGATTTTTCGGTGATGCTTTCAAAGATTTCACGCGTTCAGTTCCGATGAAGGGAAGAGGTTCAGGTTTCATAGTTTCAAAAGACGGATTAATTTTAACGAATAATCACGTTGTTGACGGCGTTGACAAAATCACTGTTTCAGTTTTGCTTGCAAACGGCGACAAAAAAACTTATCCCGCAACACTCAAAGGACAAGACGCAACGTATGATTTAGCCGTAATAAAGATTGAACCCGATGAAGATTTACCCGTTCTTGAATTAGGCGATTCAGATGCTGTTGAAGTAGGAGAATGGGTTGTAGCTATCGGCAATCCTTACGGTTTTGAACACTCCGTAACTGCTGGAGTAATTTCAGCTAAAAACAGAAGCATTCATGCTCAGGACGTAAATTTTGACGATTTCCTTCAGACTGACGCGGCAATTAATCCCGGAAATTCAGGCGGCCCGTTATTAAATATGGACGGTAAAGTTATCGGAATTAATACTGCAATTATTCCCTATGCTCAAGGTTTAGGCTTTGCAGTTCCTGTTAATAAAGCGAAGGAAATTATGGGCGATTTAGTTTCACACGGCCATGCAAGAAGAGGTTGGCTCGGAGTATCTGTCAGAGATATTAACGAACAAATGGCAAAGGCTTACAAAGTTGAGGGCACTAACGGAGCAATGATTAACGACGTGTTCAAAGGAGATCCGGCAGACAAAGCAGGAATTAAACGCGGAGATGTCGTAATTGAACTCAACGGCGAAAAAGTAAAAGATGCAAGCGCATTTGTCCAGAAAGTCAGAACCCTCGCTCCTAACTCAACTGCAAAACTTGTAGTCGTAAGAAAAGGCAAAAAATTGAATTTTGATGTTCAATTAGGAGAACGTGCAAATACAACAGATGGCCGCCCTGATGCTGAAACACAAAATAAAGAAACTGAGGAAAAAGTTTCGGACGGTTCAGACGCTTTGAAGGATTTCGGAATAAGCCGTGTAGCAAAACTTAATGACAATCTTAAGAAAAAATATAATATTGATTCAAACACTAACAGCCTTGTAATAACGGAAATTGACAGAGAATCGAAAGCTGATTTTGACGGAGAAGTCAGGGAAGGAGATTTATTAATCGAGGTCAACGGTCAAGAAGTAACTTCAACTGACGATCTTAAGAAGGCAATCGGTGAAGAAACTTCGATCGTGTTAATGATTGAGCGTGAAGGTTCAACATATTTCATAATGATTAGCAAAAAATAACCACCAGTTAAATTTCAGCAAAAATCTCCTAACTTATTGAAAAATTCCCCTTAGACTTCAAAAATCTGAGGGGAATTTTTATTTCACTTTATTTTCGTTTTTTAATTTTTTCGTTGACGGTAAATAATTCTTTCATCGTCGCATTAACGATATTTTCAACAACTTTCATTACAGGCCCGCCTTGATATTCTCTGTAAATATTTTGGCTTGAAGCAGCATAATATTCTCCGTTTCGTTCGCTTGTCATAAATAATTTCGGTTCGCATAATGTGTATAAATATGTTACATCATGAGCCGGAGTGATTTCAGTTTTTTCTTCAGGGATTCTTATTGTTTCAATTATTCTTCCTTTGCTGTCTCGTTTCTGAATTTCCCTGTACTCCGTATAAGTCCGAATTTGTTCGGGAATATGTTCTGTCTGAAAACGCTGTTCTATTTTGCAAGTTATGAAAGCGTTGTAACCTAATTCTTTAGCGTGCTGGAAAAATAAATCATCACTCACTGAGACGTTATCATTGTAAACAAATTTAATGTCTTCAGTTAGAGCTTCGAGAGATTTTACGGTAAGTTTGATTTTTGATTTTTTGAGAGCTGAATTAATTCCGTTATTTGCCCATGAATATAAATTATTTTTCAACTGGCTTTCAGGAATTAATTGCGTGCCTGCTTCAGATTTTGTTTCAAACGGCATTATGAAAACTTTACCGAGTTCAGAGATTTTGAGATTTTGATTTTGCCAAAGTTCCGCAAAAACTTCTCCCGAAAATAATAATACACACAACAAAGCTAAAATAAATTTCTTCATGATTAAAAAGCTCCTTTCAATTTTTTGAGTTCAGTTTTCAAATATTCATAACGTTGTCGTTTTTCTTCCTTTGCAAAATGTTTTTCACGGAATTGTTCGGGGTTGTTGCTGTAATCCAAAATTTCGCCTTGAAATTGTTCGCTCGTTAAATCAAAGACATGGCCGTCAACCACATTGTAGCAATGAACATTTCCCTCATCTCTCGGAATGCCGAAAACTTTTCCGCCGAAAATATCCTGAGCTAAGAACGCCGTTATTGAACATTGACCGAGAGTAATATTTTCGTAGCTCCAATTTAAGCGCATTCGAGGAGCACATGAATATTCGCACCAGATTTTTAACAATGCCTCGTATAAATCTGAAGGTGTGTTAATGTTTTTGTATTTGTTATCGATTGAATGAACGTTGAACGAATCTTCAAAGCCGTAAAAATTATATTTTTTCATTGTACGTTAAGAGTTGAGAGTGCTTCTCTCAAAATTTCTAATATTGCCATTATTATTAATCTCCTTCCTTAAAAAGTTCTGAAAGCTCATCGACATTAAGACCTGCCCTAATTCCGAAACGTGTTAAAACAAAATCATATTTCGCAGGATCTTCGGGACAAATTTTTTTGAAGCCTTCCGTAATTTCGATAGCTGTTTTCAAGTCTGCTTGTTTTCGCTTCGTAAAAGCTAACTTCATCGCTATATTGTGCATGTGTGTATCGGTAGGGACAATTAAATTTTCGGGCTTCAAAACTTTCCAGCCTCCCGGATCAACTTCGTCATGTCTCACTAACCATTTCAAATATAAAAATAATCTTTTGCAAGCACTTCCGTCTTTAGGAGCCGTAACAAGTGAAAAGGAACCGTCAATTTTGTTGCGTGATAATCCTTCTGAAAATTTATTGAGAGCTAAAAAAATATTATGGAAAGAAGTTTTCATGCAATCGCCTAAAAAATTTTCAAGGCTTCCGTAATTTTTTATGATGTCTGAAATATTTGCGAGCAAGTTATTCATGTCTTGAGCTGTTGTAAATCTGTGTTTGAAATTTTCAGGAACGATATTGAAATTTTTATTTGACGTTAAAAATTTATAAGGTTCATCGTTCAGACATGACAAAACAGTTTTAACGCTCTTCATAATCTGGGCAACTCTTCCGTAAGCTAACGACGATGCTACAAGCCCAACAATTTCCAAGTCTCTGACATTTTTATAATCATAAAGGAAAAACAAAGGATCAGGATTAATTAATTCTCTTCGCTGATAAATGTAATAAAGACCGTCGAGAAATGATTTTAATTTTTCGTTATTCATTGTTTGAAAAGAAGGAAGCCCTGAAAATTTCCTCAAAACAGAGCTTCCAACTAAATTAAAAAATTAGAAGGTTTTAACGAGAAAGAAGTTCTCGGTCGACAATATAGACATGATGTTTATCGCTTCCGAGCATTTCAAGTTTGCTGACTATGCTGCATGTGTTGTCCTCTTCTTCCATTTGCTCATCGACGAACCACTTTAACATTGATTGAGTTGCATAATCTTTTTCCTCAACGGCAAGATCAACGAGCTTATAAATTCGAGAGGTTACATATTGTTCATGAGCATAAGCAGTTTTGAAAACATCGAGAGCGTTTTCGTAAGTTTCTTTAGGTTTAGCGATTTCAGGAACTATGAAACGTGCGCCCCTTTGATAAAGATAAGCAATAAATTTTTCAGCATGTTCGACTTCTTCACTGTATTGTTTTTTCATCCAGTGAGCCATGCCGGAAAATCCTTCGCTTTCAAAATATGATGACATTGCGAGATAGATATAAGCGGAATCAAATTCAGCTTTAATCTGATCGTTAATCGCAACAATCATTGCGTCAGAAAGTTTCATGATTATTTCACTTCAGCTTTCCAAAGTCCGTGAAGGTTGCAGAATTCACGCAATACTGAACCTGATTTAGCGCAATGAAATTCAGCTTCAGGAGCTTCGCCGGGATTAAGGAACTGCCTGCAAATCCTGTTACCGTTAATAACTTCAATCCATTCGATATAATGAGCGTCCTGCATAGGGTGAGCGACGCTTCCGACTTTAACTTCAGTACCTTCGAGAACAGGAACATGTTTTTCCTGAGCAGCATCGGTTGTATTTTCGACAAGCTGTTTCATAGGTTCACCGCAGCATGAAAGAGTTCCTTTACCGGCGTGCATAACTTCAACGATATTGCCGCACTTAGCACATTTGAATACGCTTAATTTTTCCATTTTGATTTACCCCCAATAAATTTTATTAATGAGTATAATAACCCTAAAAGTAAAATTTTTACAAGAATAAATTACGCAAAAGGAGAAAAAATTTATGAGACGTTCAAAGGGATTTATATTGGCGGAAATTTTAACGGTAATGTTATTGCAGGCAGGATTTATATTAGTTTTGTGCGGGACATTTTATTTATTGGTATCATTTGGGAGCGGAACGCAGCAGATTTTAACGGCACGTGAAAGAGGGCAAAGAGTTATTTCGTATGTTGACAGCAGGATAAAGAATGCAGGGTTGGGGATGTGGAGATTAACAAGCTCAAAGCAATATCGCGATGTCTTTGATTTATTCATTAACGAGGCTGGATATAAACCACTAAAAATCAAGGGCACTGAACAGTTAAGGCTTCCTGTAGCAATTACCTATCAATATAAAGATGTCCTCACAGACAGTGATTTAAAAGTAGCAAGCCCTGATGAAACATATGAAAACTCGGACAAACATACAATTCAATATGGAAATATTTTGACTCTGCTTTATGCTCAAAGAGACCTTGATCGAAATTTTATGATTGTAAATAAATCTGTAATTGAAACTGAAACTGATCCTTACAAACCTAAATATGAATTGATAAGTCCTGATGAATATAAGGATGACGGTTCACAATTTTCTAAAGAAGATAAAGTAAACAAACGAAAACAAGAGATTAATAGCTATGCTGTTATGGTTGGAGCAGGAGAGCCGCTATTTATAGAGAATGTACCAACTAAGACTAATAAAAAAATAGAGCTAAAATTTCTTGACACTATCACTCCAACATCTGCTAATCCGATAATCATTAGTGGTGATGAATTACTCTATCTTAAATGCGAAAGATTATTTGCAGGGAAGTTAGATGATGAAGATACTGAAAAAAATTTTAGATTTCAAAAACTAACAACAAACAAATACGATTACGCGGATTGGAGCGAACGTCGACCTCACGAAAGAAACATTTTAGAAATTTACATGGAACTTGATACAGAAACAAATATTTTAACTCTTTGGGTTTTAGCAAGCGGAGGTAAAGACGGAAGAATTCATGAACGACCGCCTTATTCTAGATGGCCGGAGAAAGCACGATGGAACAATAATGAGTATAAATATCACGTAATTTATATCTCAAAGGCTTCATGGAAACTTAATAATATTCCTAACGGCTTTGTGTGGAATTAGCAACTATTAATCCTGCGAGTGCTTCATCAATATGCGATACTCGAATTATTTTTATTCCCGAAAATTTTATTTGCTCCCTCGAACTTACTACTGCCGTGTGAAATCCTAATCGCGCAGCCTCCTTTAACCTTAAATCAATCCTCGTTACAGGTCGAACCTCTCCTGCTAATCCAACCTCACCTAACCAACATGTCCCTGATTGAAGCGAAACATTTTTCAATGCACTCGCAATCGCTGCACATGCCGGTAAATCCGCTGAAGGGTCTTGCAAAGTTAATCCGCCCGCAACATTTATATATAAATCATGACTTAATGTCGAAATTCTGCACCGTCTGTCTATTACAGCCGTTAATAATTGAAAACGATTTAATTCAATTCCCCTTGATGTCCTTCTCGGATACGGGAAAATTGTTTTTGCTGCAAGAGTTTGAATTTCTGCGGCTAAAGGTGTGTTGCCCTCAAGAGCTATCGTCATCGCTACTCCTGGTACTGCCGAATCTTCCCTGTTCCAATATAATCCGCTCTTATCCGTTACAGGTTTCAATCCGTCCTCAAGCATCTCAAATATTCCTAACTCGTCCGTGCTTCCGTAACGATTTTTAACGGCTCTTAACATTCTATACGCCGAATAACCTTCTCCCGAAAAATTTAATACAGTGTCAACCATGTGTTCCAACATCATTGGCCCTGCAATTTTTCCGTCTTTAGTTATGTGTCCAATCATTACAGCAGGAATTTTTTTCTCACGTGCAGTATCTATTACTCTCTGAGCAACCGCTCTAACCTGTGTTACTGTTCCAACCCAACCCGAATTATTATCCGCTGACATTGCTTGCACACTATCCAAAACGAAAAATGCGAAATTATTATTTTCAAGATTGATTAATGCGTCTTCAAGTTCAGAGCCTGAATACAAAAATAAATTTTCCGAAGCAGTATTAATTCTCGAAGCCCTTAAAGCAACTTGAGCGTCGGATTCTTCACCTGATATATATAAAACAGGTACGTTATAATTTTTCGCTACACTTCCGGCGGCCTGCAACAATAATGTCGATTTACCTATACCGGGCTGACCTCCGATTAATATCACGCTTCCGGGAACTAATCCTCCTCCTAAAACCCTGTCAAATTCTTCAATGCCTGTTGAAATTCTTCGAGGTGTTTTAACTTCGAGGGCATTAATGATTTTTATGTTGGGTAAATTTTTTTTCGCTGATGAATTTTTATTAGATGATGAAACTTCGGGCAAAATCTCAAACGTTCCCCATGAATTACATGAAGGACATTTCCCCGTCTTAGTTGTCGTAACATGGCCGCATTCGGAGCAAATATATTTCGTAATTTGTTGAGCCATTATTTCACCTCTTGAAAATTTTTCACGTGTAATAAAATATATCTAAAGATTATTATAAAGGAGAAAATTTTTAATGCCTGAAGAAATTTTACAGGAAAATTTTAATTCAGAAGACAATGAAGTTGTTAGACAGCGTAAAGAAAAATTATTGCGTTTGAAATCCGAAGAAGGTTATGACCCTTATGTTAATGAAACTTGGGACAGGGAAATCACGCTTGAAGAAATCCGAAAAAATTTTGAATATCTCGAACCCGAACAAGAAGCTCAAGACAGCGTAATTAAAACCGCAGGCCGAGTTATGACAGTCAGAAGACAAGGTAAAGCAACATTTGCCGACCTTGCTGACGAAACGTCTAGAATTCAATTATATTTCCAATTAAATTCTGTCGGTGAAAAAGAATATGATTTCTTGAAAAAATGGGTTGATACCGGAGACTGGATCGGAGTTGTAGGCTATCCTTGCAGAACAAGAAGAGGTGAGCTTACGATTTTAGTTAAGGAATATAAACTCCTAAGCAAAGCTATAAGACCTTTACCCGAAAAATGGCACGGCTTAACCGACACTGAAATTCGTTACAGAAAACGCTACATGGACTTAATCGCTAATCCTGAAATCCGTGATGTATTTCGTAAACGTTCAAAAATTATTTCATCTTTCAGAGAAACTCTTGAAAAACACGGCACACTCGAAGTTGAAACACCTATACTTTCGGTTTTGGCAGGTGGAGCTAACGCAAGACCTTTCAAAACTTTTCATAATGCTCTCGGTCTTGATATGTACATGAGAATAGCCGTTGAACTTTATTTGAAACGTTTAGTCGTCGGAATGATGGGGCGTGTCTATGAAATCGGGCGTAACTTCCGTAACGAAGGTATTGACACAATGCACAATCCTGAATTTACGATGATGGAAGTTTATTGGCCTTATTGTAATTACGTTGACATGATGAACTTAGCTGAAGAATTAATCCGTAATGCTGCAAAAGCTATCGGAACTCTTGAAATCGAATGGAACGGAATTAAATTAGACCTCTCAAAACCTTTCAAACGAATTACAATGAGAGAAGCCGTTAAAGAATATGCGGGAGTTGATTTTGACGCAGTTAAATCCGACGAAGAAGCAAGAGAAATTGCAAAATCAAAAGGTCTCGGAGCTGAATTAACAGGCCATGAAAGCAAGTTCGCAGTTTTGAATTTGATGTTTGAAGCGTTCGGTGAGGAAAAATTAATTGAGCCTACATTTTTATTAGGACACCCGACCGAAATTTCTCCGTTATCAAAACGTGATCCTGAAAATCCTGATTACACTCACAGATTTGAGCTTTTCATGTACGGTAAAGAGGTTGCAAATGCCTTCAGTGAATTAAATGACCCTATTGATCAGCGTGAAAGATTTGAGGATCAGGCTCGCAAAAAAGAAGCCGGAGACGATGAAGCACATGTTTTCGATGAGGATTTCATTAATGCAATCGAAGCAGGTTTGCCGCCTACCGGAGGAATGGGAATCGGAATGGACAGAATCGTTATGTTTTTAACAGGCGCACGTTCAATCCGTGATGTAATTCTTTTCCCGACTATGAAACCGAAAGCATAAATTTTTACGATGAATATTTTTGCAGCCCGTATGAATGAGTTGTACGGGCTTATTCAACACCATTCCGAGCTTTATTACGACAAAGACAGCCCTGAAATTTCCGACGCTGAATATGATTTGTTAGTTCGTGAATTAAATGCACTTGAAAAAGATTATCCGCAATTTGCCCGTAAAGATTTTTTAACTCACAAAGTCGGCGGAACTCCCAGCGATTTATTTGCGAAAGTTAATCACGAAACACCTATGTTATCGCTTGATAACGTTTTTAATTTTGATGAGCTTGAGAATTTTTTCACCAGAATAAAACACGAAAATAATTTCACCTGCGAAATGAAGATTGACGGTCTCGCAGTTTCGTTAATTTATGAGGACGGAGTTTTTGTTAGAGGAGCAACACGAGGTAACGGCCATGTAGGTGAGGACTTGACGGAAAATTTAATGCTTGTCGATGATATTCCGAAACGCCTGAAAAATTATCCTTCAGGAAAAATTGAAGTTCGCGGAGAAATTTTAATGACGTTAGACAGGTTCAACGCCTTAAATAAAATTCGTGAAGAAAACGGCGACAATCTTTTTGCAAATCCCCGCAATGCAGCAGCAGGAACTCTCAGACAGGCACCGAGAAATAATTATGTCATCAAGGAACGAGGGCTTGATATATTTTTATATTATGTTGTTGACGCTCAAAAATTCGGAATTACAAAACAGAGCGACGCTTTAACATGGCTCGATGAACTCGGATTACCCGTTCAAAAGGCTTGGAAACTTTGCAAAGATTTTGATGAGGTTAAAAATTTTGTAACTGATTGGGAAGTTGAACGCCTGAAATTAAATTATGTTACTGACGGAGTTGTGATAAAACTTGACGATTTAACTTTATGGCCTGAAATTGGAACAACATCTCATGCACCTCGCTGGGCAGTTGCTTATAAATATCCTCCTGAAGAAGCTCGAACAAAAATTCTTGATATAAAAATTTCAGTAGGACGTACAGGAGTTTTAACACCTGTCGCAATTCTTGAACCTGTAAAACTCGGAGGCACTCAAGTTCAAAGAGCCGGACTTCATAACGCCGATGAAATTTCACGTAAAGATATAAGAATAGGCGATATTGTGAGAGTTAGAAAAGCCGCCGAAATTATTCCCGAAGTAATATCTGTTGATAAAAGCATGAGAAACGGAGAAGAAAAAATTTTCACGATGCCCGAAAGATGTCCTGCATGTAATTCCGAAATCGTAAAAATTCCAGGCGAAGTTGCTTACAGATGCCCGAACAGAGCTTCATGTTCCGCACAATTAAAAGAGGCTTTGAAATATTTTGCTTCAAGAGACGGAATGAATATTAAAGGACTTGGAAACAGATTGTCGGCAAATTTAGTTGACGCTGGAAAAGTTAAAACCCTCAGCGATATTTACAAGTTAAAATTTGATGATTGGATTCAAATTGATAAAGTTCGTGAAAGAATGGCGAATTTTGTAATGTCTCAACTTGAAATTTCAAAATCAAGACCGCTTGTAAATTTAATAACGGCATTAGGGATTAAAGATGTGGGGAAAAATGCCGCTGCATTATTAGTGGAACATTTCGGAAATATTGACGCAATTAAAAACGCAACTATTGAAGAAATAGCATCAATCGAAGGAATTGGAACAGTTATAGCGGAATCTGTCAGAGAATTTTTTGCGAACGAAGCTAATTTGAACTTAATAGAGGATTTTCGCTCAATGGGTTTTCAAATGGGAAGCGAAATTAAAATAACGGGAAAAAAATTAGACGGAAAAATTTTTGTGTTTACAGGTACGTTATCAACGATGACACGTGAAGAGGCAGGCGAAAAAGTTAAAGCATTAGGCGGAAAAGTTTCAAACAGTGTAAGCTCAAAAACAAGTTATTTAGTTGCAGGAGATAAAACAGGTTCAAAATTAGTTAAGGCTGAAAAATTAGGAGTAAAAATTTTAAGTGAGCAAGAATTTTTTGATATAATCAATTTACTTCAATAACCCGTTAAAATTTAATTGAGCAAGGAGTTTTTGCCCGTGAAGAAATTTTTGCAAGTTTTAATTTTCGTTCTGATTGTTTTCTCGATGAGCGCTTCTGTTGCTGTTGGTCATACTTATCATGATTATACTGACGAAGACTACTACAAAAAAAATTATGACAAATACAAATACGATTGCTTTACGTTCGCTCAAAAAGTTTTGAGTGATGAAGGAAGAGACATATCGAAAAGGTCTGCTGTTGCTTCATATTCTTACAGCGGTGAAGACGCAACAACAAGAGCCCAAAAAATTTGTGATGTTTTTAGCAGGGCTGTTATCGGTGATATAGGTCAAATGAGTTGGGACTCATGGCATAACGGCACATTAACGCCTCATTTCGTTATCATTGCAAAAATCGAAGCTGCTCAAGTATGGTTTTTGCACGGCAATTACGGTAATGACGGCGGCATTCACGTTACAAAACATACTTGGGCAGGTCTTGCGGATTGCATCAAACAGAGCGGAGCTTATATAAGCCTCTGCAAAATTGGAAACGGTTCAGGTACGGTTGCTGCTCTTCCTCAAATTTTGATAGGTCAGGAAATACCTTTTGCCTATGTCAACGAATATTATGATTTTGATGTTAAATTTTCAGGAACTCTTCCGATTACATGGACAGCATCAGGTAAAATTCCTCCGAACGTAAACTTGACTTCAGAAAACGGACATCTTTTTTTAAGAGGTACACCTACTCAAACAGGTGAATTTAATTTTACGGTTCAAGGAAGCAATTTAGCAGGTTATGGAACTGCTGTTGATTTCAAAATTATCGTTAGTGCTCAACCTGTTATACCCGAAAATGATAATCCTTTAGGTGATGACGGAAGCCTCGATGTAAATGATTCGGCGAAAATTCCCGACATGACTTTCAGAGAACTTCTTAAATCGTTTTTTGCTAATTTGTTTCAAAGAAATTCCAGAGATAAAGACGGCGACACTGAAAATTATGTTTTAACCAGAGAACAAATTGCTTCGGTTAAGGAACTTAATTTATCGGGTTATTCAATTTCAAGCTTAGTCGGAATAAATTACTTCACGTCTCTTGAAAAATTGAATTGCTCAAGTAACAATCTCAATACGCTTAATGTTATGGGATTGAAAAATCTCGTTCTGCTTGAATGTTCCGACAATCAACTTCAAAATCTTTACGTAAACGGCTGTACAAAGCTTGAAACTTTGAATTGTTACGACAACATAATCAGAGGTTCTCTAAACATTAGCGGCTGTACTGCTCTTAAAAGTGTCTCATGCTACAACAACAAATTTGAATGGTTTAACATGTCAGGTTGTGCTGACCTTGAATATCTTGACTGCTCCGATAACAACGCTGATTTTTTGAGCGTAAGAAATTTTACAAAACTTAAAACTCTCAGATGTGATTCAAATATTCTTACAACTTTGTACGTAAACAACTGCACGGCTCTTGAAGAATTATATATCCCTGAGAGTGTTACGGAGTTAGATTTACGCGGCTGTTCTTCTCTTAGAGGTATTAGCGACTTATATAATCATAATCTTACGAAGCTGAATGTCAGCGGCACGGCCTTATACACGTTGGAATGTGAGGGCAATCAGCTCACGGAATTAATCATTGATAACTGCACAGAGCTTACACAGATTAACTGCGCTGAAAATGAAATCACACGCCTTGACACAAGCACATGCCCGAATTTACAATGGATTATTTGCGATGACAAAGTAACGGAAATAATTTGCCCTGAAGGTGATTTGCCTATCGATGCTGTACATTTTCCCGATGTAGGTTTTCGCGCCTACTTAGCATACCTTAATAGCTACAATGGTGGAAGCAACAGCAATTTCGTTTTCCGTAAAGATGACAAAGATATTGAGCGGATAAAAAATCTTGATTTTCCCGGCTATTTTTATAATATGTCTGACGTTACAGGTATCGAAAATTTCACGGAACTGACATCTTTGTCTTGCAACGAAAATCAGATCAAAAAATTAGACTTGAGCAAAAATACGAAGCTGAAATATCTTGATTGTAGTGGAAACCAGCTCGAAGAATTAAACATCACAAACTGCACAGAGCTTAAAACGCTTTATTGTTACAGAAACAGTCTTGATAAACTTGATACAAGCACGAACAAGAAATTAAAAACTCTTAATTGTGATGAAAAAGTGATGGAAATAATTTGTCCTGAAGGTGATATACCGATTGACTACGTGCATTTCCCTGACGATGAATTTCGTACACAGCTTAGATATATAAATGCAAATTACGGAGGAAGCAAAAGCAATTTCGTTTTCCGTAAAGCCGATAAGGACATTGCGAGATTAACAGAACTTAATGTCAACACAAAAAATCTTCAGGGCATTGAGTATCTGACATCATTGAAAAAGCTCGATTGTTCAAGTTCAGGTATCAAAAAATTAGACCTAACGAAAAATACGGCGCTTCAAGAGCTTAGATGTTCGGATAATTCGCTTTCAAGTTTGAACGTTACGAAAAATACAAAGCTCACTTATCTTGATTGCCATAACAATAAACTCAAGAGCCTTAACGTTACAAAAAACACAAAGTTAAAAACTCTTTTATGTAATGCGAACACTTTGACAGCCTTGAACATCAGCAAGAACACCGCTTTAACAACTCTTGACTGTTCACAAAATTTAATTTCTGAAATTGACGCAACCTCTTGTCCGAATCTCGTAAATATTTATTGCGGAGATACAAACGTTGTGAGAATGATCTTAAACGGAAGTTTCACTAAAGGAATTGTGAATAAATCCTACGACATCAGCGTGAATGTTAAGGGCGGAAAAGCAGGTTACAAGTGGTCAAAGAGCGGAAATATTCCTTCAGGCTTGTCATTCAAAACTTCAGGAGCAACGGCAAAGCTTACAGGTAAACCGACTAAGGCAGGAAAATTTGAATTTTCTTTAACAGTTACGGATAAAAACGGCACGAGCATTTCTAACGAGTACGCTATAACCGTAACTAAAACAACAATAAGCGGAACATTAACAGCTTCAGGAGTGTTAAAGAAATCATATTCGAGCAGTTTAACCGTGTCAAAAGGAACATCGCCTTATAAGTGGTCAGTGAGTTCGGGAAAAATTCCTGACGGTTTAACTCTCAGTGCCGATACTAAAGGGACTAAAGTTACATTGAAGGGTAAACCGACGAAGACAGGGACATTTTCATTTACGTTAAAAGTTGCGGATAAGAACAAAGCTGCTGCCTCAAAAAAATGTAAGATTACTGTTGCAAAATCATCGACATCAACAAAAACTCAAAACGATTCTAAAGACAGTAATAATTTAACAGATGAAAATTCTTTACCGTTGAAAATATCGCCTCAGGAATTTTTGATGAAACAAAACGAATTAAACGAAATTTCTTCTCAAACAGGTTCATATATGATAACGGAGCTTAAAGTTTTGAGCGAGGATATTTTATGGCAGGGTGAAGGAAAAGACGAGGACCTTATCGAAGTGAAAATTAATCAGCCTGTAAGATTTATAATTTCTGAATGGGTTAATGCTGACGGCTCAAAAGTTGAAATTTTGCCCGAAGAAATTTATGTATACGTTGATGATGAAGCTGTTGAGGAAATAATCGTCGATAATGAAGAAGATGAAATGAAATTTACGCTTCCGTCAGAATTTGTTCACGATGATTTCAAAGTTCAAGCAAGGACGGATAAATTTGAGACATCAGAATTATATTTAAGTGCTGTAGAGTAATTTATGGTGCAAAAAAATCCCGTTGCGATAAAATTATTATTTATGTTCTATCGTCAACGGGAATTTTTATTTTACATTAATGAAGTGTACCAGTTTTCTTTTCCGATTAATTTAATGAGTTCGAGCTGCTGTTCTCCCCAATACATATCATCTTCTTCATCTTTGTAATATGCACTGAGAATATCAAAGGTTGAGAGGTCTCCTTTCGCACATTCAACCAGCTCTGCAAGCCACGCAAGACCGTCCTTTGAAACTTGAAGATCATACTTCACAAATTCAAGAGCGTCATTGCAAACTGGTAATTCTTTTTTCGCGCCGATCTTAACTTCGCAACCTAAATCCAAAATCCTATCAACGCATTTTTTCACATAGTCTCTTTCCTCGCTTGCATGTTCTGCGTATTTGTCAGCAAGTTTGTTAAAGCCCAGTGAAGCGAAAATCCTTGATTGAATTTCATGGCCGTCTGCCTGTTGTGCAAGATCCGTTACGATTACCTGAAGTCCTTCGACTATTTTTGTTTTGTCCGACATTGTAAAAAAATTCCTCCTAAAAATTATAGCGTCAGGAGCTTGAAAAATTTTGTCCGCTGCGTCTTGTGCCAACTCCATAACGTCTTTGTTTGTTACAACTGAAAGATGAAGTTTGTGCATTCGTACAATAGGTGCTAAAAATGCTGCGTCGATTACCTTCTGAATAAGTTTTTCATCAGGCATTTTGTCGTTATACTGTCGTGTCGAAACACGATTAACTAAAACTTTCTCAAATTCCATAGCTCTTAATCCAATTTCATAATAACTTTGTCTTCGAGATTTTTATAGCCTTCAGGAGTATGTGTTGAAAGGTAAACGGTCGGATTGTTTTTCACAAATTCACGAACCCTGTTAAGAGTATCGCGAGCAGCTTCCAAATCTTCAAAAACGATTGAGAGTTTATTGCGTTTTAATGCCGTGTCGTTGTAAGTAACATCGCCGTGCATCATGTAATACACTCCGTCATCACCTTCAGCAATAATTATAAGGAAATCTCCTGCAAATAAACCGTCATCATAAAGTTTTACAACTTTAATTTCCATAATAATTTATCCTCCTCATGAAATTTTATTTTATAATGTTATTTTATTTTCGTGATAATTTTTTCGCAATTACGCAGTTTTTTCATACTATATACGAAAAAAATATTTATTTTAAGGAGAAGAAGTATTGATGTCGGAAAATAGAACCGTATGTCCTTTGAAGTATTTAACAAAAACTTTCGGCGGGAAATGGAAGCTGCCTATAATTTGCATTCTCTCGAACAAAAAGCATCAACGTTACGGAGCAATAAAACGAAAATTAGGAGATATTACAAATATGATGCTCTCACAATCTCTCAAAGAACTTGAAGCCGACGGGTTAATAACTCGAACGCAATTTAACGAAGTTCCTCCGCATGTTGAATATTCTCTGACTGTGAAGGGCATGAGTGCTTTACCGATGTTGACAGTTGCGGCTGAATGGGCTGTAAAAGAAATGGGCTTTGAAAATCTGAATGCCTATTACAATGAATGTGCTTCTTTATAATGCTCAAAGCCCTGTAGAATTTGTTAATTTTTCCAGAAGTCAGTGTTTTCTACACCGTTATTTTTAGCGATATAAATCGGATTCTTTCCTGCTTTTTTCTGAGCTTCGTAATCTTTGAGAGCGTTAATAGCAGGTTTAGTTAATATCACGATCACGGGAACGTTAATTATGACCATTAATGCCTGAAGCAAGTCCGCAGTATCCCATGCAAGACCTGCCGAAACCGCTGCTCCGATAAAGACCAAAAACGTTGCGAAAAGCCTGAAGCATGTCATAAAAATTTTGCTCGGTTCCCTGTTAAGTATAAATCTTAAACAACCTTCAGTGTAATAATAATTTCCAATTAAAGTTGTGAAAGCAAAAAGACACACCGCTACAGTAACAAATAATGGCCCAAAATCTCCAAGTGCTGTTCTTGTTGCTGATTGAACATAGGCTGCACCTGCTGCTGAAGCTGTAGGCTCGACACCTGAGAACAAACACATAAAAGCTGTCGCCGAACATATAAGCAATGTATCAATGAAAACGGAAAGCATTTGAACAAGTCCTTGTTTCGCAGGGTGTGAAACATCTGCCGCCGCCGCCGCGTTAGGAGCTGAACCCATACCGGCCTCGTTTGAATAAAGCCCTCGTTTAATTCCGTACATGATACACGAACCTGTGAAGCCTCCGAATATTGCTTTGAAGTCAAAAGCTGAACCGAATATCATTCCGAAGACAGCAGGAACCCTTTGAATATTCATAGCTACGACAACAAGAGATACTGCGACATACATAACACCCATAACAGGAACAAGAACTTCTGTAACCTTCGTTAATCGTCTTCCGCCACCTAAAACGCAAAAAGCAAACAAAATCGCCAGCACTGCACCAACTATATAGCGTGTTGAAGTCGTATAAAAAGAAAATACAGAGAAAGTATCTTGAGTGTTATAAGCTGCAAGCATGTTATAGCCGACTACGTAAGTTAAAATGAGAACGATTGAGAAAATTATTCCGAGCCAACGTTGACCGATTGCGTCCTGCATGTAATAGGAAGGGCCTCCGTAGCTGTGTCCTTGAGAATAACGTTTCTTGTAAATTTGAGCAAGAGTTGATTCTACAAATGCCGAAGCACCTCCGAGCAATGCAGTTACCCACATCCAAAATATCGCGCCGGCTCCTCCGAGACATAAGGCCGTTGAAACTCCCATGATATTTCCTGTTCCAACTCGTGAAGCTGTTGAAACCATTAAAGCCCCGAATGATGAAGTTGATTCGAGATTAACAGGTTTTTCAGAGACGACTCTGACAGATTCGCCGAAAAGACGGAACTGTAAGAAATTCATTCGGATCGTGAAAAAAATCCCTGCCAAAACAAGAATTAACGGTACAACATACGGTTCATATAAAAAGCCGCTGATAGTGTTAATGATAGAATTTATATTGCTAAGCAAAATTATCGCTCCTTTTAATGAAAATAATTTAATTTTGGAACTATACCAAAAATTCATGTTATCTTCAAATTCCAGAATTTCAGAATTTCATATTTTCCGTTAATATTTCAAAGACAGGTTATAATAACAAAATAAATTCGTTACGGAGGATTTTTTGATTTGTCTCTTAGAAAAGGTCTGATAATTTTTATACTGCTGGCTTTCGGAATGGGAGCAATAATAATTTTCAGGAGCGTTGACCATGAAACAATACGCTCTCTTTTGGCAGCGAATAAATTAAAACTTCTGCTGGCTCTTCTTGTTGTATTTCTTGCATGGATATTTGACGCAGGGAGATTTTGCGCATTGGCATTTGCGGCACATGAAAGAGTTTCGTTTCCTTTAGGAATAGTTTTAACATGGCTGAATTATTTCGGCAGTGCTGTTACACCTATGCAGAGCGGAGGAGGGCCGTTTCAGGTTTACGCTCTCTATAAAAAAGGTATACCATTAGGAAAGGGAATTGCTATAACATTAATGCGAACGATGTTGACGATTTTAATTTTAACGCTTTCAGTTCCTATAGCTTTAATGCTTGACCCTGATATTTTAGAAGGCAGCCCGTTTTTGAAGGGATTAGTATTTTATGTTTTCATTGTAATTTTAGCAACATGGGTATTTGTAATTTTCACTATACTCAAGCCTGAAGCCATAAAAAAATTAAGCCGTGTTATAGTGATGTGGTTGAGCAGATTCAAAATCATGAATTCTAAGCGGACAGTTATAAAAATTATTCAATGGCTCGATAAAGAAATTGATAATTACATTTTGAATTTCAGATTAGTATTTCATTCGGGAAAACTTTGGCTGACATTTGCGACGATTCTTTCGGTCTTACATTTATTAGCATTGTTTACGGTTTTGCCTGTATTAATGAGCGCGGTAGGTTTACCTTTCAAATATATTCAAACGATAGCGGTTCAAGCAGTTTTTATGTTTATTTTATATTTTGTTCCTACACCGGGAGCAAGTGGAGTAGCAGAAGGGGGAGGAGCATTGTTATATTCGATCTTAATGCCTGAAAATATGGCCGGAATAATGTCAATAATATGCAGATTTTTCACGGATTATATTTCAATTTTCATGGGCGTTGTAGTAGTAATTCGTATGTTAGGTTGGGGAGTGAGTGAAAATTTACACAAAGGGGCGTCGGTTGAAGATGCGTGAATGGGTTTTCAAAATGCGAGGAGGGCTATGGACGTTATTATTTGTAATAATTTTGTTCATGGCTCAGGAATCATCTCTCGAAAAAATTTTTGTTTCTCTGATAATAATATTAATCGGGCAATTATGGCGATGTTGGTCAGCAGGTTTTATAGGATTATACAGGGGAGAAAATGTTAAAGCATTGAAACTTGCTACGACAGGCCCGTATGCTTTGATGAGAAATCCGTTATATTTCGGGAATTTTTTAATCGGTTTAGGCTGGAGCATAATAGCAGGATTAAACGCCGTAATAATTTTCATAGTCAGCTTTTATGTTTTATATGTTCTTGTAATAATTCCTCATGAGGAAAATTTTTTGCGCTCTAAATTCGGCCATGAATACGAAAAATATTGCGAACGGGTGAAAAGGTTTTATCCGTTATCATTAAAATTTGAGGACTTAAGGGGAAATTTTGACGGAAAAATTTTAATGCGGAGCGAAATTCACACGATAATCTCTACCGTGATTGGAACGATAATAATAATTGAGGTTTGCTATAGTTGACGGTTATGGATTAACGTTAGATTTCGTACAAATGCCATATATAGAAAAAAATTATTATAAATTCTGCTCAGCAATATAATATTCTCGTAAAAGTTGAATCATATATTGATCAGCTTGGCTTAGTTCGTAACCTCTTCGCATTACGATTGAAATTTCCCAATACCAATGCGGAGCTATGGAGATATATTTTATTTTGTAATCCTTCATAACGTAACATCGAGGGATAATTGATATTCCAAGACCGTTTGATGTCATTTCAAGAGATGCAAGGTGATTATTCATCTCACATACAACTTTCGGCATAAATCCTGCTGCCCGAAACATATCATCTGTAATATCGCGAATCATTGTTCGTTCTCTTGAAAGTATAAAAGGACAATCCTGAAAAATATTCAGCCTCTCAGTCGGAAAAATATTATTATCGTCGTCGCAAATCCCTTTATCGTTAGCAAAACTTTCTGGAACAGCGAGCAATAATTCTTCGTTTTGAATTTTTAATTTCGGATATTGCATCGATGTATCTGTATCAAGGGCAACAAGAGCTAAATCAATTTCATTTCCAGAAATAGCTTCAAGAAGAGGGTGTGCTGTCTCCTCAATAAATTTTATTGATGTCAAAGGATATTTTTTGAGAAATTTCGGCATTATGTTTGCAAAAGCTATACCTCCCCATTGCGGAGTAATTCCGACTTTTGTTACGCCGGTTTTTGATTGTTCCAAGTCAGCAAGCGAATGATAAAGCCCTGCTCTTGTTTCAAGCATTTTTTCGCAGGCATCTTTATATAACTCTCCTGCCTGTGTCAGCTTCAACCCTTTTTTATCCCTGATGAATAATTTTACTCCCAGCTCCTCTTCTTCTTTTGCAAGAAATTGACTTAATGATGACTGCGTTACAAAAAGATACGTAGCAGCCTTTGAAATATTTTTCTGCTTTGCAATTTCCATAAAATAACTCAAATATCTGTCGTCCATAATAACATCATTCCATTTCAATATAATTTTTTCTAATAATTAAAATTATAACTATTAATTTTACTTTTACAAGGATTTAATTATAATAAAAATTAATTCACTTTAATTTATGGAGGTAAAACCTTATGAAAAAATTTGTAGTTGTTCTTTTATCGTTCGTTTTAGCAGTTATGCTGCTATCGTGTGTCGCTTCGGCTGATGTTTCATGGCCGAAAAATGTTGAGATTGTTGTCCCTGCCGGAGCAGGCGGCGATACTGATTTCAACGCAAGGTTATTCGCTGATAAACTCAGCAAAAAACTTCCTCCAAACTTCGTCGTCTCTAATGTAAACGGTAACGGCGGTGCTGTTGGAACAAGGCGCGTTAAAGATGCAAAGAAAGACGGCGGAACCGTACTGTTCTATCACACTGCGTTACTCGTCAACAAACATTGCGGAACTACAAACTACGGTTTCGAGGAATATTCTTTCTCATGTATCGGTGCTGAAAATATCGGTAACGTTTTAACCGTAAGATCAAAATTGGGAATTAAAACTCTTCAGGAACTTTATGATTACACAAAGGCCAATCCCAACAAATTGAAAATGGCTGCTCAAACGGGCGCAACTTCATACGCTATTGCAATGCAGATGAAAGCGGCAGGTTTTGACCTCAGAGTTGTTGACGCTGGAAGTGCTGCTGACCGTCTTGCTGCAATCGTCGGAGGTCATGTTGATGTAATTCTTTCGGCTTACGGAAGCGTTAAAGATTACATTGAAGAAGGAGATTTAATTGCCCTTGCTATGGACGGCGAAAATGATTTCGTGAACGAAGCTGACAAAATCGACATCAAAGCTATTCACAATCAAGGCTATGAAACAATTAAACTCCCGTTTTATTATTTCTTTGCTTTCCCGAAAGACACTGATCCCGAACTTGTTCAGGCTTTCACAGAGGCTGTTAAGGACATCGTAGAGAATGACACAGAGTATCAGGGAAAAATTTACGGCAGTTATTATCAGAATCCGTTCTTCAAAGATACTGAAGAAGGTTTGATGATTTATTCAGACATTGATGAACTTCTCGGACAGGTTAATCTCACAGGGAAATTATAAACAATGGGCACGAAAAAATTAACTGAACTTATTGTTGATACCTTTCTTTTGCTTGTGGGAGTAGTGCTTTTCATAAGTGCTAGAGGTATTGACACCGGTACAGCTTTGGGACAGGGCAGCGATTTTGTCCCGAAGCTCTGCACTGGATTATGGATTTTTCTCAGCGTCTGCTTACTTGTTAAGGAGTTAAGAACCCCTGATGACGGTACAAAAAAACTCGGCATTAATTTAGCGGTCTTAATTCTGACTGTAATATTACTTTTCGCTTATATTTATTTCTTAAACATTCTGGGCTTCACAGTGTCGTCGATGCTTTACCTGATTATTCAAATGCTTTTGTTTGTTCCTGCTAAACTTAGAACGGCGAAAAACATAATAATATTCGTGGTATTGGCTATAGTTGTTCCGTTGGCCGTTAATGCCCTGTTTGTAAATGCCTTCTCTCTTTTGCTTCCTGAAGGCGTAATTTTCGGATAAAGGAGGCTGAAATTTATGTCAGGTGCAGTATTTGAAGGACTGATTTCAGTTCTTGATCCTATGACAATATTTTTATGTTTTCTCGGAGTTGTCATCGGAATAATTTTCGGTTCAATTCCCGGTCTTACATCAACAATGGCTGTAGCTCTCTGTCTTCCTTTAACTTACGGAATGAGCCCGTTAAACGGAATTGCGATGTTAATAGCTCTTTATGTCGGAGGAACTTCGGGCGGATTAATTTCGGCGATACTGCTCAAAATTCCCGGCACTCCTTCATCAGTTGCAACAACTTTTGACGGTGCTCCGATGGCTGAAAGAGGCGAGGCAGGAAAAGCGTTAGGTATAGGAATATTTTATTCATTCTTGGGAACGGTTCTTTCGATTTTTGCATTGATTTTCATTGCTCCTCAATTAGCAAAAGTAGCTTTGAAATTCGGCCCGCAGGAATATTTCGCGATATGCCTTTTCGCTCTCACAATGATTGGTTCAATGACAGGCAATAATGTTTGGAAGGGTCTTTTGGCTGGAGTAATAGGAATAACTTTCTCGCTTTTCGGTCGTGCTTCAGTCGGAAGCGCGTTACGTTTTACATTCGGTTTTGAAAGCATGGAAAACGGATTTTCACAGCTTCCTTTAATGATCGGTCTGTTTGCGGTTGCTGAAGTTATTGTTGTCGCTGCTGAAGGAATTAGTGCTGACAAAGCACAGATTAAAGAGGCAAAAATGCGGGGCTTTGGTTTCAGTGTTAAGGAGTTTATAGAACAAATTCCGAATTTCATACGCTCATCGTTAATCGGAATAGGAATAGGAATTTTGCCCGGTATCGGCGGAGCTACCTCAAACATTATTGCTTATACAGTAGCACAGCAGAGAAGCAAACACCCCGAAAAATTCGGTACAGGAGTTATTGATGGCTTAGTAGCTTCAGAAACTTCAAACAACGCTTCAATCGGAGGAGCATTAATTCCGATGTTGACGCTTGGAATACCGGGAGATACAGTTACGGCTATAATTCTCGGAGGCTTAACGCTTCACGGAATTACACCGGGCCCGTTGCTTTTCAGAAACAGCGGAGTTTTAGTTTACGGAGTTTTCGGAGCGTTTATAATTTCGACAATTTTGATGCTCATAGTTGAATACGGCGGCATAAGAATTTTCACTAAGGTTCTTGAAGTTCCGAAATATATTTTGCTTCCTGTAGTTCTTGTTCTCTGTATCGTTGGAACTTACGGAACAAATCATGACATGTTCGATGTATGGACAGCTTTGTTTTTCGGAATAATCGGATATTTCATGAGTATGCACAAATTTCCTAAAGCTCCTATGATTTTAGGATTTGTTTTAGGCCCTATAGTTGAGACAAATTTACTTCGAGGGCTTATGTATACCGACGGAAATTTCTTTGAGTTTTTTGAATCACCTATTGCAGCAGTATTTATAGGAATTTCAGTTATAGTTGTAGTTTGGACAATAATAAAACAACTCAGAAAAACAGCAGCGTAGAATTAATACCTGTTCGAATTCGATAAAAATCGGGCAGGTATTAATTATTTTAAGGAGATTGAAAATGAATTTTGATGAGGAATTTCAGTATAAAGAGCCATTATTGAGAAGCAGCGAACTTACAAATCGTATAGGCCGAAGCGGTCAAAGAGCTTTACTCTATGCAACAGGCATGGACGAAGAGGACATGAAAAAGCCTCTTGTTGCAGTCGTAAATTCTTACAGTGAGATTGTACCGGGACACATGCACCTGAAAGATTTAGCCGAACAAATTAAACTCGGAGTTGCTGAAGGCGGCGGAGTTCCTCGTGAAATGGGAACAATCGCAATTTGCGACGGATTATGTCAGGGACATTCGGGAATGCGTTATCCTTTACCAAGCCGTGATTTAATTGCGGATTCAATCGAAATGGCGGTACAGGCTCATTGTTTTGACGCTATGGTTTTGATAGCGAGTTGCGACAAAATTATTCCGGGTATGCTAATGGCTGCTGCAAGAATTAATATTCCTTCAATAATTGTTACAGGCGGGCCTATGCTTCCGGGAAATGTCGGAGGAAATGATTTATTCTGTTCGAGTGAGCTGAGAGAATATCCAGGACGTGTTGAAGCCGGAAAAATTACTGTTGATGATATGAAGAAAGCCGAAGAAGCTACATTGCCTACATGCGGAAGCTGCGCACATCTTGGAACGGCTAATTCAATGTGTATGCTGTCTGAAGTTTTAGGAATGGCTTTACCGGGTGCTGGAACAGCTCCGGCAGTTTCAAACAGAAGAAGACGAATTGCGAAAAAATCAGGCCGTCAGGTTATGGAATTATTACGCAAAGGCATAACACCTCGAATGATTTTGACGCGAGAGACGTTATTAAACGGTGTTGCAGGAGCTATGGCAACAGGTTCATCAACAAATCTTGTTTTACACTTAATGGCGATAGCTCACGAGGCAGGAGTTAATTTGTCGCTTAATGATTTCGACAGGATAAGCCGTGAAGTTCCGTTTATATGCAATCTTCAGCCTTCTGGGAAATATCCTATTGCGTCGCTTGATGCCTATGGCGGAATACAGACTGTTATGAAAAACATTGAAGCTAAACTTCACAAAAATTCAATGACAGTTACAGGTCTTACACTCGGAGAACTTCTCGAAAAAGCAAGCCCGATTGAAAACGATGTAATAAAAACAATGGAACGTCCTCAAAAATCAGAAGGCGGAATAGCTGTTTTATACGGCAACCTTGCTCCTGAAAGTGCTGTTGTAAAACAATCCGGCGTTAATCCTTCAATGTATCATTTCAAAGGTAAAGCCAGAGTTTTTAATTCAATGGAAGAAACTGACGCAGCAATTACAGCAGGTGAAATTCAAAAGGGCACGGTAATTGTAATACGTTATGAAGGTCCTAAAGGCGGTCCTGGAATGCGTGAAATGTTATCGACTACGGCGTTAATAATGGGACGTGGAATGGATAATGATTGCGCTCTTGTAACAGACGGAAGATTTTCGGGAGCAACTCACGGTCCTTGTATCGGGCATGTCTCACCCGAAGCAGCCAGAGGAGGGTCGATAGCTTTTGTTGAAGACGGTGATGAAATTGAAATCGACATTACAAACAG
>CALBPU010000180.1 GCA_937899395.1 uncultured Fretibacterium sp. | reverse complement strand
GCATAGAGCTCTTCTCATTCTACAGAATTGGAGGATTTACTATGTCTACTCACAAAATAATCATAGTTATTGCAATATTATCCTTATTCGCTTGTACCTCAGCACATGCGAAAGAAACGGACATAAGAGTATACGTTACTGGCAAAACGCTTGAAAACGAGGAAATTGATGTACGTTATTCTGAACTTCCTCCTTACCTGCGTTATCCTAACGACACAATATCGGAAATGATGTTCAAAGACAAAATGGAGGAAATCGTCAATACTCACTGCAATTACAGACTTATGTTATACACCGCTGTAGCTAATTCAACTCCCGAAGTCGAAACACAGTCTCCGCCTTTTGACCGTAATGAAACACATTACTATTTCAAAGACGGACAACCTGCGTGGTATTCAGTCAGCACAATGAAGCATGAATCCGTACGAAAAAATAGTGTTAGAAGCTGGATAGAGAGGGCAGACCAGTTTATGCTGATGGCTGAAGCATACGATATGGTGCTGCGTGTTCCTAAGAGCATGAGAGGAAAAACTTTCAAGAATGTAGCTATGTATTATATCGAGCAGAATGAAATGTACAACCAACTTCACGGTTTCGATGAGTCTCATGTATATTGCAGAGTATTTTACTTGGGAGAGCAGCTCTATAAAAAATTTATTCTGATTGCCAAAAAAGACAACTGGGCTTGGAGAGTAGAAGAAAATATTCCTTCTCGTTCGGAGCAAATTGAACCACCTGATTTTGTTCCAGCAGGTCAGACGTTTGGAAAATTTTATCCTGTAAAATTAAGATTGTGAATTTTTGTTTTAAGGAGATATTTTATTTTGAAAAAAATATTGTTTGTTTTTCTTAGTTTATGCCTAATCTTTACTGAATGTTTTGCAGAAGAAATTGACGTGTTCAAACTTGCTGAAAATGGAACTCCTAAACAACTGCAAGAAGCCATTAACAAAGGAGCAAATGTTAATGTTAAAGAAGGGCTTGATTTTGGATACAAAACCCCTTTGCATTATGCGGCTTCTTATAATCATAATCCTAAAAGTATAAATTTTTTAATATCGAAGGGGCTAGATGTTAATGATGTCTTTTACGAAGGAAATATTATTTTTGGAACTCCTCTCACGTGTGCTATAAGAAATAAAAACATAGATGCCGTATATGAACTATTAAAGGCTGGAGCTGATCCTAATAGTTTCAGTAATGACGGCAATTATACTTATGGAACTCCTCTTCACGTCATTGCAATGAAATACAAAGATAATTATTCTGTTACTAAAAAAGTTATTGCAGCTCTGATAAAAGCAGGAAGTAACATAAATTATCACGAAAATCCTGATAGTGATTATTATGAATATTACAGCGATATATTTCTCCCTCCACGAAATCAATGGGAAGCGGAAACGTGTCCTTTGAGCAATGTACGAAATTATTCAAATGCTGGCTTAGATAACTTTTTATCGTCATTTACTCCTCTTATGTATGCTGTTTTATATGATAATGCTGATGTGGTAGATATACTATTAAAAGAAAAAGCTAACGCCAATATTCGTAATGTTGAAGGTAAAACAGCTTTAGATTATGCTCGTGAGTTACCCAAAAATTCCAGCATAAAGAAGTCTTCAACTTACAGAAATTTGATAAAAACTACGAATAGTCAGAAATAGAGGTATCCTATATTGAAAAAATTATTATTTATTATTTTATTTGTTTCCGCATGTTATGCAGAAGAAATTGACGTGTTCAAACTCGCTGAAAATGGAACTCCTGAACAGCTTCAAATTGCATTAGAACATGGCGCTAAGTTTAATGTGAAACGCGACATTCATGATTTTGATGATTACACAAAAGAGGATATTAGCGATTGGCTATATGATAGCGATGAAACACCTTTACATAGAGCTGTCGCTTATAATCATAATCCTGAAAGTATTAAGTTTTTAATAGCTCAAGGAATAGATGTGAATGCTGTAGCCTCCTGTGGTAATATTGCCGCAGACACGCCTTTGATTTGTGCATTATGGTATAAAAACGTCATTGCTGTAAAAGAACTCTTGAAAGCCGGTTCTGATCCAAATACTTGGGATTCAGGAGGTTTTAGTTTTACCGGAACTCCGCTTCACATCGTTGCATTTAACTATAATGATAAAAATGATATTCCCATAGCAAAGGAACTAATTACAGCCCTTATCGAAGCAGGTGCTAATGTAAATAATCACGAAGAAATTCCACCTGAAAGACTAATTGAATATGAACTTGGTGATGATAAAACTATATTTTCACATCAAAATCAATTAATTGAGGGTGAGCCTTACTTCTATATTAAAATATTTTCACACGCTACTAATGGAAATTTCTTAATGACTCTCACCCCTTTAATGTGGGCTGTGTTCTATGATAATCCAGATATGGTCAATATTCTTCTTGATTTTAACGCTGATGTGAATATCCGTAGCGTTGAAAATAAAACAGCGATTGACTATGCTAACGATTTACCGAAAAACTCAAAAATAAAAAACTCTTCTGTGTTCAAAAGATTGACGAAATGAAAACTAAATCGGCAGACCTTAACTTCATTAAAAACGGCTTTTTGCCATTAATGATTTTAGGAAAAAACGGTCGTTATCGTAAGACTATCAATAAAATTTTAGAAGAAAAAGGCGATTTCTTCATAAAATTGTTAGACTGTGATACATATTCAAGCGAACAGTTCGTCATTGAACATACGAAAATCAAAGATATATACCTGAATGATTTTTACGTTATAAAGATTAAAATGCCGAAGGATTCATTATATCATCGCAGCATGGCAGTTATAGCTTATAACAAAGATATGACTTTACGAAAGTACATAACCGTAGAGAAGGGCTATAAAAACAGCTATGATATATATCAATGGAACGACAAATTTGATTATAACGCTTATGACAGTTATTCAGAAAATAATTTGTTAAATTTAATCAGAGGAGATTATGATTATTCTTGCGCTCCAAAAGCGAAACTTAAAAAAGATTTATTTGAATTCTTCGTTACTGATCCTGAAAGTACCGGCGCAATATTATTACACTCGTTTATTATAATATGCCTTTTGAATTTTGATAATCACGTCATCAGTACATTTTTAGGGGAAAATGTATTAATTTTGATAATTTTATTATCAACTTTATATTATTTCATATTCAAAAAAATCAAGTTTCTCACAGAAAGATATATTGGTGAACAAAGCATAATTGAAACTTCAGGAGGTAACCTGAAAATAAAAAAGGATTTAGCAAAAACTGCTTTCAAATTAGGCGGTATTTTAATTGCGATTGGAATTCTGACAGCTATAACAGATATAAGTTATTCGTTTGTTTTAGCTTTATTTATGTTATTGACAGGTATATGGATATTTTTGAAAGGAATTTTTATATTTTTCAAGTGATGTTATTTTATCTCAAATTATGAAAACATTTGCAATGCTTGATTTGCAAGGAGACAAATATTCATACTTCAAGAAAATTCAAGAAAAACTGAAAAACAATTTCTGGAGGATTTTATTTCACGCTATGAACCGTTTCAAGGTGCTGGCTGGTTATATGTTGAAGATGGCGGGCCTGGTTCTCGCTGTTTCAGATGTGATACAGAGCTTTATTACTGTAATAATGAAATGTTTTTTGATTTTGACTGTAATAACATAGGTGCTAAAATAGCGTATGAAAATATGTTAAGAATGATGTAAGAATGTATCAGCGATATTTACATACATGGAGAAGAGTTTGAACCACTTCATATTAAAAGTTTTCGATTTCATCTTGATCTTTCAAAAATAAAGTACAGCATTTCCATTGAAGGCGAAAAAAAATACCTACTTCACAATTCGGAGGTTATTTTCTTCCAATCCCTAAAGTAGGTGAGTTCCAGTGTGAATTAGGCGAAGTAATAACCGGAAAGCGTGTACCTATGCTATTTGATGATTTCGATATTGATTAGCTATGATATATTAGCCATTCCAAGATTTACTGCCAACCCACGAATCACATCTTCCGAGAGCTTACTGATTTTTGAAATCAACGAAAGCGGTAGATTTTCTTTTAGCATATCCGTCGCTACACGTTCGTTAGCATTCTCAATGCCCTCCTGTCTACCTTCTAATCTGCCCTCCAACCTACCTTCTAACCGCTCATGCTCAAAATCCTTCTTAAATAAATCCCTTATTACTTCATTCATATTCCCTACCTCCTTCAATTCTTCATTCACTGATAAGCATATTCCTACAACCGTTCCAGCGTTTTCCTTGATATTTTCATCACCGCTGGCTACTGCTTTATCAACATATTCGATTAGGTTTTCCTTCGTTGCACCTTTCGCCAAAAGTTTCAGACCTTCGTATCCACATAGACGCGATGTTACTACAAGATGCACAGGAACACTTATACCGCCTGATATACGATATATTCCGCTATGAGCTTCTTCAATCGCAAAGCCTTCATTCCTTAATTCCTTTATTAAATCCCTCGGATAAGAATGCCTCACAAGGGTTAAAGTCATCTCGCTAATCGGGAGTTCATTCACTTTACGGTCAAAGCCCTTGTAGATTAAACAGTATCCTTGCGCCTTATAGAAATCGTCAATCGATAAACCGTCTTCAGGCGATTTATATTCAAAAAGATTTACTGCTCTGAAAAATTTTCCTATCGGATCATCAAGTACAGCGTCCTTGTCTTTCTTTATGATCAAGAAATCCAATCTTACCGGGTCTTCTCCCAGTTCTTTTTCCTGCTCATAAGTTACAGGAGCTTTTTTAAGGTCATACTCTACTTTCATTGCTGCATAAAATCCGTAATGGAATCTTGTTCTTTCTATGTTAAGACCCTCCTTTTCGCTCTCCCCAACGTCGCCGTACTTATCCCCGTCATCGCGCTTACCTGCTTATACGAATGGTCTTTAAGCAGTTCTAATGCGTGATTTATCTGCTCTCGATTGAACTTTTTCGGCCTGCCTTCCATAAAATCAGGCTTCTGTTTTGCTATAGCTTTCCCTTCTTGAGTTCGTTGGAGAATCATATCGCGTTCAAATTCTGAGAATGCTAACATAATGTTCCTTATTAGCTTTCCTGTCGGAGAACTATCAACGATACCCATGTTAAGAACGTTAATGATAACGCCTCTATCGCTAAGCATTTCTATAAGTTGAATGCCGTGAACCAGACTTCGGGCAATGCGATCCAGCTTTGTAATAATTAGCATATCTCCATCTTTAATAATTTTCAACAGCCTGTCAAGTTCTGGGCGGTCGTTTTTAGTCCCTGTAAAAACGTCTGAAAATATCTTCTCCGCCCCTGCTTTTTGAAGCATGTCGATTTGTGCCTCTAAGGACTGATTTGTAGTACTTATTCGAGCATATCCGAATATCATAGTATACTTTTAAGAACCATGCGAACTGTTTTTCCGCTTGTCATACCGTCGTAAATAATTTTTTTGAACTCCGGAGTAAAGCTCTACAATTTCTTCTGATGTAAGTGTTTTCTTCATAAAAGCTCTCCCATTCTGATTAAAAGTTTTGATTGTAAATTAATATTTATTTTACCCGATGAGTGGAAAAAAATCAAAATGCGGTTTTCCGTGCGACAGAAATTTGTGGTACGGGATAAACGGTTATGAAGGCAAAATCAGTTTCAGAAGTCAACGAATTTTTGATGTCGGAACATGTCTTGAACCGCTCGTTGTCGAATGGCTCAGAAAAGACGGTTGGAGCGTTGAATATAATGCAGGTTCTCAGAATGCGGATTTGCAATTTATCTTGCCCGTAAAAGGCGGTGTTATCGCAGGACATCCCGACTGCTTTATTTCAAAACCTGATGATAATCAACATATTCTCGTCGATATAAAAACCATGAACGAACGCTCCTTTATTCACTGGAAGCGTGAAGGGAGCTTGAAAGCAAAATCTCAATATGTGGATCAGTTGCATGTGTACGCTATGGGGGCAATTTGGGCAGGTTATCAGGTCGATAAGCTGGGGATTGTCGGAGTTAATAAAAATAACTCGCAAATGCACATTGATTTTTTTGATTTTGACAAAAGCAGATTTGAAGCTATTAAAAAGCGTGCTGTAGATATTTTTGCCGCTGATGAAGCTCCTGTTGAAAACTGTCCTGCTGAATCGTGGTGCTGTTCTTACTGCGATTATGCTCACTTGTGCGAACTGAACAACACTCTTGAAAAAGATACTTCGGTCGGAGATGATTTAGCCGTAACAAGCGATGAAGACGTAATCAACGCCGTTGAACTTTTGAAAGAATCACGTGAACTTAAAAAAGCCGGTGAAGAACTTGAAAACGAAGCTAAAACTGTTCTTGACGAAAAAATCAGGGCACAAGGGATTAAATCCGTTAAAGCAGGAGATTTAATTTTGAATTTGAGTGAAAGAGTTACTAACAGCTTTGATAAAACTGCCTTTAAGGCTGCTCAACCTGATATGTACCTTGCTTTTACTACATCTACAAAAAGTGTGGTTTATAAAGTTAAGGAAACCGATTAATAGCGGATACACTCTCCTATCCGAAAAATTTTAAGAAAGGAATACCCCTACTAATATTTCATAGGAGAGTTTTTTTACACTAAAGTAAGGTAACAACGCAGATTTTTTATCTGCTTAGTTATATTGAGGCATGGTGCCTCAGTGGGAGTTAAGTTTTTCGCTGTACTAATCCCAACGTAAGAGGAAACACGGCCTCTTCGGAGGTCGTTAATTTTTTAAGGAGAAATGATGAAAGCTCAAATTGAACTTCCTGACGCTTTTTATAATTTAACACAAATCACACAATTACTAAAGGAAATTTTAGACGAAATCCAAGCATTGAAATACTCTAATTATAACGAGTGGCTCAACGCTACTGATTTCTGCAAAAAATACGGTATCAGCAGACCTACTCTTTATAAACGCGCTAAACAGGGCGTTATCGAGGTCTGCAATTTCGGCGGCGATGTCAATCGCTACAGAATGAAAATAAATAATGAAGAATAATGGAGGATATTATAATGGAAAATCGTGAACTTGCAACAATTAACACTCAATCAAAATGGAGCGACAAGCAGATTGAAACAATAAAAAAGACTGTCGCTGTTGGAGCTTCAAATGAAGAACTTGACATGTTCTTGACGTTAGCGTCAACATACGACTTAAACCCGTTTTTGAAGGAAATATGGTGTATAAAAATGGGAAATCGTGTTGTTATTACAACTTCACGAGACGGCTATTTACGGATTGCTAATCGTGATAAACATTTTCGCGGATTAGTCAGTGATGCGATTTACTCAAATGATAAATTCGCAAAAACTAAAGACGGCGTTGAACATACTTATACGGGAAATCGTGGGCAGATAATAGGGGCTTACGCTCTTGTTTACAGAGATGACAGAGATTATCCCACATATTTTTTCGCACCTTTTAAGGATTACTACAAAAAGGGCGGAACTTGGGATCAATATCCTCACGCTATGATTGTTAAAGTAGCTGAATCAATGGCTTTGAAAAGAGCTTTTGCAATCTCGGGACTTGTTACACAAGAAGAAATCGGAGACGGTAATACAGAAAAAATTGAAGCTCAAGTTGCAAAATCAGCTCCACAACCTGCTGAACAAAAACAACAGCAGCCTCTAACACCTGAAGAAAGAGAACGGAAGATACAGTTAAATCAGTTATATCAGCGTTATATGGCTGTATGTGATAATCAAAAGCAGCATGTTTTTAACGTCATGAAAAAAATCACGGGGAAAAATAATTCCGCTGACTTCACTCACGAAGATATTTTGGCTCTGTTTGAAGATGTTATAAAACGTGAAGATGAACAAATGATGTCAGAAATCAGCTTTGCACCTTCTGATGAAGTTATTGAAGCCGAACCCGTTGACAATACTGAAAACTCTAATGTTGCGTAATCATGGATACTTTTTCAGATTATGAAATACGAGAACAAGTTTTACAGAAAATGCGGGAGTTGGACATGTTCCCGCTTACTGACACGAATTTAATCTTAGACGGACAGTTGCACAGATATACAGTAGAAGGTGATAAAAGGACTACTAAAAACGGTGCATATTGTATTTACACTGACGGCTACCCTGCCGGCTATTTGCAAAATTGGAAAACAGGCTTAAAGACTAACTGGAGATTTGATAACGGCAATTCCGATCAAAAAGATAACAGTTATTTTTACACAAAAGAATACGCTGAAAAAGTCAAAAAACAACGTCTTGAACGGGAAAAAGAAATCAAAGAAAAACAATCACATGCAACAGAGCTGGCGAGAGTTTTTTATGAACAGTTGCCGCCTGCTCCTGAAAATTTCCCATATCTCGCTAAAAAACATGTGCTACCGTACAATTTACACATTAACACCGCGTCTAACTGTTTAGCTGTACCGCTGAAAGATATTAACGGTAAAATTCAGTCTTTACAATGGATTGAAGCTGACGGGAAAAAAACATTTTTTGAAGGTGCGCCTGTTAAAGGAGCGTTCTGGAGCATTGCACTTGACACATTGCAAGGCAATAACTCTGAAATTTTATTAGTAGGAGAAGGCTTTGCAACTATGGCTAAAGTTTACAAACTGACTAATCTGCCATGTGTTGCTGCTATGAACTGCGGTAATCTTAGTGAGATTTCTCAACAACTCAAGAATAAATATACAAAAATTACCATTATTATAATGGCTGACGATGATAAAGTAACTGAGCAAAAAAACGGATTTAATCCGGGAGTTGATGCAGCACAAAAAGTTATAAAAGCAGGTTTTGCCAAAACATTTTTGACTCCTCCTTTTAAGTCTCCTGAAGATGGGACGGATTGGGACGACTTCGCACTCAAATATGGTGATGAACTTACCAAAGATTTATTGCTCGGGAAAATCTCTTGGGCGTGTATGAGTTTTATTCGGCAAAAGGCATTGTCTCAAGTTGAACAAATTAATGCTCAGGCTTTGAGAAATAAAGAATTTGAGCGGGTGCGCTCTGGGGAAAATATTTGTACAACAAGGAGATGTTTTATATCTTGCACTGGAGGATACTCAAAGAAGATTAAAGGAACGTATAGAAGCGTCTGATTTACCTGATAACTGCGATTTATCGAGATTGACTATAGCAACTCAAGTGCCTCGACAACATGAAGGAGGCTTGGAATATATCAAGTGGTGGCTTGAGATACATAAAAGCGCAAGGTTAGTTATCATAGATACTTTACAAAAATTCAGGAAGTTATTGAGCGGCAAAAATTCGATGTACACCGAAGATTACGATGCTATCAGCGACATCAAGAAACTTGCTGATGATTTTAATGTAGCGTTTTTAGTGATCCACCATTTGAAAAAAGCTATGGCGGAAGACTGGCTCAATGAAATTTCAGGATCTCAAGGTATCGCAGGAGCTGCGGACACAATTTTCTCGTTAAAACGCGCTCGAACTGAAAACTTCGGAACGTTACATCGAACTGGAAGAGATGTTGAAGAAAAAGACTTTACGTTGCAGCTTGACGGCTTTGTGTGGACTTTGAGAGAAGACGCTGACAATTTCACCATGCCGAAGTGGAAAAAGGAAATTGTTGACTATCTGAAAGAACACGAGGAAGTATCACCAACTACTTTAAGCCATGTGTTGAACATGCCGTTAAACACGGCTCAAACAAATCTAAATCGGCTCTTGAAGGAGGGTACGCTTAAAAGAGCCGGTTATGGACTATATAAATTAAGCTAGATATTAAGTATTATTAACAATAGTTTTTTTACTTACTTTTTAATCTCTTTATTATATATTTTTGAATGACTTGAAAGAGTTATTTATTTATAAGGATTTACGCTCCATTTTTTGAAAGACTTTTTGAAAGAGTTTGAAAGAGTATAGTATTTATAAGAGTTTATAACAAGTCTTTCAAGATTGTATTTTATAAAGGCTGATGATTACAGGAGGCTTTCATCTTTTTTCTTAAGTCTTTCACAAGTCTTTCAAAACTCTTTCAAAATTTTTTCACGTAAAGATAGTTATCATCTATTTTTATCTTTAAGTCTTTCAAGTCTTTCATTTATATTATAGAAAGGGGGTATTTTTTGCAGGAAATACGGAGAAGGCGATTTTTATTCAGTATTTGCAAGGATTTACGTTTTAGATAAATTTTTGCGTAAAAATACCTATTATGTAGCATTTATCTATATTTATAAAAATTGATTAGAATTTTTCAATAAATTAAGTAAATCACGCAAAATTGGCCTTTTTTCTTAGTTATCATGCGCTTTTATATGATTTTTCAGTGTGTCAATAAAAGTCAAAAACACTAATTGCAGAAATTACGGATATTTTTATTTTGGAGGATTTTTTATGAATTTCATAAGGAAAAAATGGAGGCGGGATCAACTGGCATTTGCGTACAAATATTTTCCCTGAGTTTGAACATTTGCGGGACTTCAGCGAAAACGAACAGGCTGAAATTACAACGTTCAAGAAATATCTTGATGCTGGAACAGAAGTTATAAATATTTTGAAAGAGGCAGGATTTCAATTTCACGCAATAAGCCCGGAAGATAAAAACCCTTCATTGTATTCGTTGAGCTTTCTGTCTTCATCATCATATGGCAATGACGATAAAGATGAGTGGTATAACAAAGCCCCCGAAGAAATTGCTAAGGAAGACGCGATTCACATCTGGACAGATTATGAAGATTTTTCGGAAGCATACTACACCGATGGCTGGATCTGCAGTCTTCCCGGACATGGTTCGCGCCCAAACGCTTTATGGCACGCCGTATCACCCAAAGCCTTGAAGGAAATTTTGAATGCCGGTGTTGATGTTAAGACGCAAGATTCATTAGGATACTCAATGATTCATCACTTGGCTTTTTACGGTGGCGGAAATTACTACTTTAAGCCTGATGAATGGAGCTGATCCCACAGCTAAGACAGTTACTAATCGAGATATAAAATACTGGAGCAGTCAATATTGGTACACGACAGGAGATTACGAGAATAATATTCTGTGGGAGATTACTTCCGAGTTAATAAGGAGCGTAACAGGAGAATCGAAACTCTCAAATGACGATATAGACCTCATGACAGCAGTATTTTGGGGAAAACCTAAAGACTTGAAGCCGATTTTAGAACGTGGTGCTAATATCAACGCAAAAACAGAACATGGTTACACACCGCTAATGTTTGCGTCCGTTTATAATAATGCGGTAACGGTTAAATTTCTTGTTGAGAATGGGGCAGATATGAATTTGAAAAATGTTAATGGCGAAAGTGCTTTGTATCTAACAAGCCTTACATGTGATAAGCCGGTTATCTCAACTCTTATTGTTAAAGGAGCAAAGAAAGGCTGTTTATCACTTCCGAAACCACTTTTGAGAGATACAACTCACGTAGAATTTTTTGTTCCTTAACAATTCGGAAAGGAGTTATAAGTATGACTGAACGTGAAACTTTGGAAATGTTTTTGAAATGCGGTTTAAGTTCGCCTGATGAAGTTTTTGAAAAATTTCTTACTCTTGAAAACGCAAAATCTTACGAGACGAACGGAACGATTGACTGTGTATATGTTCCCGGTACAAGAAGCGACAGAGTGCTGTTGGTAGCACATGCCGATACCTTTTTTACGATTTACCCTGATAATGAGAAACAGCACGAAATGTTCCTCGATGACGAGGATACGTACAGAAGTTTGGAAGATGACGCTGGAATCGGAGCAGATGACCGAGCAGGCTGTGCAATCCTCTGGCTTCTCAAAGATTTAGGGCATTCGTTGTTAATTACGAACAATGAAGAAATCGGAAGTGTAGGTGCTCAAAATGTTCGGGACTATCACAAAGAATTATTTGAAGAGTTAAATAATCATCAATACATGATTGAGTTTGACAGGCGTGATTCTTGTGATTACAAGGTTTATGATATTCCTGTTACGGAGGATTTCAAACGCTTTATTGAAATAAATACGGGCTATAAGGAAGCCGATAGACATTCTTCAACTGACATCAAAATACTTTGCGACAAAATCTGCGGTGTAAATTTGAGCGTCGGTTATTACTACGAACACACAGCGTTCGAACGTCTTAAATTTCATGAATGGGAAAATACTCTCAATATAGCCAGAAAGATGCTTGAACCTGAACAACAGAAATTTCTCTTGAAACCTCAGAAGGAGACAGCAGCACAAAGGAAAATCAGAATGGACAAGCTCATAAAAATATTTGCAGATACACAGCTTTTTTATAAGACTGATCCGATTTTAATAGAAGCTGTGAAATTTGGCAAGCAACACACGAATCTTTATAAGGCCGATGATTACCCAGACTTGCCTGAAATTCCTGAAAAACTTGGTGCAACGCTTACTATAAATTCAAGGAGTTTTCAGACAGCTATGAAATTTCATCATGAAATGCCTGACAAAAAAATTGCTGTATTGAATTTTGCTTCGGCAATCCACCCCGGCGGAGGAGTATTCAGCGGAAGTCGAGCGCAGGAAGAATGCCTATGTAGGTGTTCAACTTTGTACCCTCTGATTGATCGAAAATGGCTCAAGGAAAGCTACTACATTCCGAACAAGAAACACTATAATTTCAGACATAATGACGCTTGTATTTATTCAGAAGGCGTTGTTATTTGTAAATCCGATACTGACTTCCCAAAAAGATTAAATCATGAGGATTTCGTAACTGTTGATGTAATTACTTGTGCCGCTCCTGATTTGAGAAAAGCTCGATATTCAGATTGTAACGTCAAAGAGTTGTTTGAGATTCATACCCAGAGAGCTAAGCATATATTGCATATTGCGGCACTTAACAGCGTTGATATTCTCGTAACGGGTGCTTTCGGTTGTGGAGCTTTCAAAAATAATCCCGAATTAGTAGCTGAAGCATGGAAGGAAGCCCTAAAAGATTATCAACACAAGTTCGATTATGTGATTTTCGCTGTTTACACTAGAGAACACGAAATCAGCAATTACAAGGCGTTTGATGAAAGGTTCAATATGAATTAAAACTTACAACGCTTCTTTCAGCTCTGCTTTGTATTTATAGTAAGTGTTAATCGACACGTGTAGTTTCTTAGATTTATCATCAGGATCGGGAGAAGCGTTAATAATTGCAATGACATCTTTATCGGAGTTCGAGCCATTGAAAGTTTTGCTGTACTTCAGAATAAGTTGCTTAACGGGAGATTTTTTCCTGATATGTAGAGTACTCCCTTGTTTCTGCCCGATTTGTTTCCCATTCCGCCGGGCAGTTTCAATTCCCTCACGAGTACGCTGGTGTAAGTCGTCGATTTCTTTTTGAGATTGGATAAAAGCGAGTTGGATTTGTTTTTTCACCAATGTCATTATGTAATCATTCAGAGCGTCGAGAATTGATTTCATGAGTTTGTCCGTTGCTTCATCACCGCTATTAAGATTAAGTGAGATTTTTTTCTCCTGTAACGTCTTTCTGTAAGTAGCTGTGTTGATGTGGGGTTCCTTGAGAAATACTAGTTCCACACCTTGATTATAAAGTTTCTCGTATAACGCAAAGCCTTCTTCAGAATTTCGGCTCATTCTCGAAACACTGTCAAACACAATGGTATCTCCAGCCTGAATAAAACGAATGAGCTTCTCCAATTCCTTACGACCTTGAAATATTGAGCCTGTGAAAGTTTCTTCCATTATAATAGCGTCAGGAAAGTCTTTGAGAATATTTCTGATTTGACGCTCAATGTTTTGTTTTTGTGTGCTTATTCGACAATAACCGTAGATTTTCATGATTTTATAAATTTCACTAACTGATTCAGTTTATGGGGGTTTTCACCTTGAGTAATCCGAGAGTTAAAAAATCTAAATCCATTACGCTCATAAAATTTCATCAATGCGTCATTACCCTCGCATTCCAAAAACTCAATTACTCCTCCAAAGGTATTTTGCCTGAGAAATAATATCAAGAGCCAGCTCAAGAAGTTCATCTCTGTTGATCCGTCTTTCCTCTGGATTAAGAGGGCAGGAAAATGAGGAAATCAATTTATTCAGCTTATTTATCATAAAATTGTCCTGACATGATTACTTTACCTTGCTCATTAATTCCAAAATTTCTCTTCTGTCAGTTAATAATCGCCCATGTGTAATATGCGGTCTGGGTTCATCACGTTCTGATAATTCTATTGCTTCAATAAACATTTCAACACTGTCTCTGTCAGAAAGAACAAAATTATGCGTGATACTCGACGTTGCCATAAAAATCATCTCCTATAAAAATTTTTAATTTTAATGATTATACCAGATAAATTCACAAAAATGACGGTCTCTAAATTTGAGATAAGTATGGAATAATTATTGAGCTGTCTGGTTTGAGTAAAATTTAATAGCGAATATCAATGGGTTAGATTTGATATGACAATAATAGTGTCATATCAAATCGAAAGTGTAACAAAGTCCGGCGTATAAATCATAGGCAATAGAAGTTTAGAGGTTGGGTGTCGTAATACACTGTTATACACAACAGTACATTGCGACCCTCAAAATAACTCCACGATTAAACTTTTCCACGCTTATAACGTGAATATTTACCGCCTTTCTCTTTAATAAGCATACCTTGTGCAAGCATTTCACGAATTATTAGTATAGCAGTAGCCTGAGAAACCTTTAAGGCGATCTCAATATCCTTCCTTGTGATTAATTCATGAGTATTAAATAATTTCATAGTAAAAACATGTCGTTCATTCTGAGGCACGGTAGCACAAAAATTTACTTTATTGAGCAGAGCAGAGCCACCGTTGATAATACAAAAAACACAGGAATGAGGGTCAGAATACACTATTGTATACAACAAGAGGATTGCGACCCCTACTTTACATTTGTGATATAATTAACTATAAAGTTATTTATTTATAAGTTAATAAGGAGGTTACGATTTGTTTCTCGGTCGTCGTTATGAATTATTACAACTTCAAAGACTGGTTTCACCGATGAAATGAAAAATGAAGCCGCAACGAAAAATAATATTTTGCTTTTCGATGTAAATGATTTATTTCACGTAAGCAATCAATAGTTTTTTTGATGAAGCAAACAGTACGACAATTAAGACAGTAAAACAAATGAACAGAGAAGAAGCTAGAGAAGCTACGTATAACTGGATAGAAAAAACTTTTATCGACAAGTTAGTTTGCGAAAATGAAGAAAATAATGATGACTACAACTTAGCCTATGAAATGGGCTTCAACAAATACCAAGTTGACCTTGATACTTGCTGCCTAGAAAATGTTGGGTTCGCTGATGAGCTTCTTGATATGCTATACGACGATATTAAAATCTCTTTCGCTAAGAAAAGCAGGAACTCTGGAAGAGTATCATTCAAGATTAAGGGTTTTCGCCATGAAGATATGGAGATAATCTTAGAGCTGTACGAAAATATACTCCAGAGGCACTATTTAGAGAAAATGCTCATGCTATTGCGTGGTGGTACTGCTTGGGTCAGAGGATTGATTAATGATGGCTGGTTTATATACGACAAAGAGAAAAGAGATTTCTGGTTTTTCACGCCGGGATTTTATGTTTATGACAGGAAGATTGAGGGGGGCAGTATAGAGCAAACATAGAGAACCAGATTGCTATAGCGTATGCAGAAACGCAGCAAAGAATAGCGATTATCCAAGCAGAGACGGAAGCAGCGCTTCTTCGTATTAAGGCTGGAGGGGTGCAAGATAACTCTCGGTAGTCTTTTTTCAGGTTCCGGCGGCTTTGAGCTTGCCGGAATGCTCGCAGGTATAAAACCTATATGGAATTCGGAAATTGAACCTTTTCCTGTTTTAGTTACATCCAAAAGACTTCCCGATGTAAATCATTACGGAGATATAAGCAAGTTAAAAGGTAGCGATTTAGAGCCGGTAGACATCATAACTTTTGGCTTCCCATGTCAATCCGTGAGCATCGCAGGCCTCAGAGAAGGGTTAAAACACATCGAACATGGTGATGATGTAACTACAAGAACAGGTCTTTTCTATGAGGCTATAAGAATTATTAAAGAAATGAGGAATGCTAGTGGATATCCAAGATACGCCGTCGCTGAAAACGTCCCAGGAATTTTTAGTTCCGGAAATGGAGAAGACTTCCGAATTGTTCTGGAAGAAATGTGCAGAGTTAAAGACGAAAAAATATCAATTCCTAAAGCTAAATGGCTCAATGCCGAATCAATCGTGGGAGATGATTTCTCCCTGGCGTGGCGAGTGCTTGATGCTCAATATTTTTCCGTTCCCCAGCGACGTCAAAGAGTGTTTCTTGTCGCGGATTTTGATGGACAGCGTGCCGAAGAAATATTATTTGAGCCCGAAGTCTTGTCAAGGAATTCTCCGTCGAGCCGCAGCACGGAACAAACCGTTGCCGGAAGTCCTGAGGAAAGCTCTGGAGAAACAGGCCACTGCATAGGGTTTGACCGCACTAATAACTTTGCATTTGGTATAGGGAAAGAGGCATTTGCATCTGGCGAGAAAGCGAATTTTAGCTTTAGTATCAGTGAGGAGACAGCGGCAACTTTACAAGCATCGGGTCCTGGCGCTGTTTTTGATGTGCGCTTTACATCTGAGGGCACAAAAAACGTGAGAAATAATTGTTATGAGACTGATACTTGTAGGGCTCTTACGACCCAAAGTAACAGCCCTGATAGCAACCAGGGCGGCCTTGCTATTTGTATGACAACGGGGGAGTTCCTGTCGCCGACCGAGGAAAAAGCAAATCCTCTCATGGCGCGAGATTACAAAGACCCTCAGATAGTGAGTACAAACTACACCGTCCGCCGGCTCACACCTACTGAGTGCGCAAGGCTTCAGGGTTTTCCTGACACATGGTGCGACAATCTTGCTATTCCCGACCCGTCACCGGAGGAACTTGCTTTTTGGAAAAGTGTCTGGAAAGAGTGGGATACCATAAATGGTAAAAAAATAAAAACTGAAAACCAAATCCGTAAATGGCTTGCAAACCCTACTACTGACGCCAAAATGTATAAACTGTGGGGCAACGGCGTCGCATTACCCTGTGTTTACTACATATTGAGCCGCATTAGTTCTTCATAATCCGTGGGATTGTGGCCGTCATTCCACTCCCCGTCGGGAATACACTTACACTCCCAGCAGTTACGCACGATGTAAGCCGCAAGGGCACAAGCCATCGTATCAGGCGTTAGCTCGTCAATGATGAAGTAATTCCCATTCTCGTGGATTTCCTGCGCAATCTTGCGCACATCCCGGTCTTTTTTGAGAATATCCTTTATTTTCTCGACTGTACTTCTGTTCCCTTTACGTGTGTCGGCTGGGTCTATATCCAAAGACCAGTCGCAGTATCGGCGTTTCCACGCTTCTGCGAGGTCTTTGAGAGCGCTGCTATCATCAGCAATTTCTAAAGCCTTTTTGCCCTATATTGCCATTACGTATATCAGCTTATAAGCGCATCGCACATAAGCCTAGTAACGGTAATATAGCCTCAAAACAAAGAGGCAAGAAGCTTCAGAAAGGAGTAAAAAATGATAAAAGTAAACGAAGAGAAAATAAACGGCTCAACTGAGCTGATATACAATGACAAAATAGGTCCCAGAGAAAGAAAAGCATATTTGATACTTATCAAAGACGGCCGTGCATACCCTTTTACAGGAGTAGATATCGCAGGAGTGGTAGCTATCCTCGGATGCGAGCACCACAAAGATGGTAAGTGGTCTAACCGAGACTGGCGGCTTTTGCTCGCCCCAGGCGTTACGTATAAGAGCGGACGTGAGGACTTTAACTCAGGCCATATCGTGCCTGGAGTAGTATCTTGGGCGGAGGCCGCAACTAAGCTCGGGTGCTCAGTTGCAAGCGTCAGGGAAGTTGTTAGGCATTATCACCCTTGGGAGGCCGAGGAGCTGGATGATGTTGAGGCAAAAGTCGCTGAGGTAGATGATATGTCTGAGGCAGCGGAAGTTAGAACTCTTTCTTTTGGCTCTCCTAGTAACAGGGCTATCAGGTAGGGTTACTGGGACGCTCCTAAAGAAATTCCTGGGGGCGAAATTTGCAAGATTGACCCAGATAAAGGCTGGGAAGTGTCAAACCTCAAAATTGTCGGCATCAAGGGCAAAATTCTTGAAGTTACTCACACTTCAGGGCATCATGTAGGCTACTATGACATAAAGTATGTCGTCACCAGAGGCGAGGATAATACTTAGGGTTTTGGGTGGTGTAAAACCAGCTTATCTAGCTGGTTTTATTCAGCTTATAAGCGCATCGCACATAAGCCTAGTGACGCTAATATAGGCGCAAAACAAAGAGGCAAGAAGCCTCAGAAAGGAAAAAAAAGTCATGATTAAAGTGTTAAAAATTGATGCTGGTGACAGGCCTCAAGTAATCTGGATGAACAGCAGTTTAAGAAGTTTGCAGAAGGCAGTAGGAGGAACGATACAAGCCTTGTATCCTTGGGAGGATGAAGTAGCTGTTATCTGTGATGACGAAGGTAAGTTGAAAGGATATCCACTCAATCGAGTACTGGCTGATGAGGAGAATACCATTTACGACATATTATGTGGAACCTTTCTCATCGTGGGACTTACAGAGGAAGGGTTTGGTTCTTTGCCAGACAAGCTAATTGGCAAGTTCGTAACGAAATTTTATGAACCAGAATTTTTCGTAAGAACTAAAGATGGCCACATGTTTATGATGAAAGGAGACGATGACATTGTTGTTGTCTATTAAAGTTCTCCAAGTCTGCCCTTCTGGGCAGACTAAGTTCGTGTTTTTCAAAAACTTCGCCGACTTACTAAAGTCGGCTGGAGGCAGAGTGAGAATTAGGCATTACTTTGACGAGCGAGTGACTGTAATCATAGGAAAGAATGGCATGAAGTTTGTTTGCCAGTACCATGGCTTCAGCTTCACAAGCCTTTCCTATGATTTCCTAGAAAAATTCTATTGGATAGCAAAAGCTGGTTGAGATACCAGCTTTTTATCATGAATCATATTAAGTATAAAAATTATATCATATTACAGGGCAACCTTAAAGTTTACTTGGCATATCAAGACTCAAAGGTTGCCTATGTATGGGAAGGTGTATTTTGATTAGGGAGTTAAGGTTAAAACTTGGCCTTGCACAAAAGCAGCTTGCTGAAGCAGTCGGCGTGAGTGTGCAAACCATATACAAACTTGAGCATTCGCAGACCGACGAACACCGCGCTGAGGTCGAAGCCTGGCTGCAGGCCGAGATTAAAAAGAAGGAAACCCATTTTGAACATGGAAAATCGTACCGGATTTGTGAAAAGGCACACTACAGCGACATCTTTGACAGTTTGAACTGGTCTGGCTGCTGCGTCTTTGTATACCTCGGAAAACACGGAGCGCATCACTGCTTTCGAGAAGAAAAAGCCGGATGGAGCCGTACTTATACCGATTTTCAGCTTATCGGGAAAATTACCAAAGAACACAAAAGCCCCACGTGAAGTTTTCTTTTGAAGGTTGGAGTAAACAATCCTTTGAAAATTAGAGCCAGATTTGCTTAAAAATAATCATTTCCTGCTTTTTGGGGCGGATATTTTGTTTTTAGCTGAAATGCTTCAAAATTTTTTGCTTACCGTTGAGCGGCGGTCTTCAGTCTTTAGGTTTCGGCGCCTTGAGGGAGAACTTTGAGCGATGTTCTTCGTTCTAAGGTCATCTTCAGCCTTCGAAAATGCTCAGCTTGCGGCAAAAATTGCCTAAAAACACGCACAAAAAAAAGAAAGTATGTTACTTCGTTAATGAAAATCTCACTGATACATTGCTGTCTCCAAGAATTGTTTTCAATTCTTTTTGTCCTAATCCTTGAATTTCGCCAAGTTTTGTAAAAGTCCATGAATTCACATCATAATAAATCGTTATTTGATTCCCATGATAAAGAATTACATCACCTGGCTTGGTTGTTATCGGTTTATCATTTTGCGGCAAAGAAATGCCAATCGAACCAACTTTTTCAAAATTTCCGTAGTCATGCATTTCAACTGTCAGGTCGCTTTTTCTGAGTATATCAATAAACGCATTTGCTGATGAATTACGTTCCGGCTTTATTGTAAGCACGTCTTGCCCAATGTAAACATAAATAAATTCTTCAGCAAAAGCAGAGGCAACTGTGAGTAATATAAATAACAAAACTGTAGTGATTATTCTCATTATAGTGTATCTCCTTAAATTATTAACTACGTCAAGCACTATGGTTATCGAATTTGATAATACCGATAATGCTGGTTCTTATTCTTATTTTACCTGTGACATCTTTAGATTGATTCATTTATTTCCATCGATTCTTTTATTAAATATTTCCACGATACTGATTTTGTTAGCCATACTCCATTCACTGAACGATAAAAAGTAAAACAGTCTTTCACTTAATTTTACAAACTTCTCTCTGGTTCCGTGATATAAAATTTCAGGCGGAAGGACTTCAGGCAATTCAAAATTGAGTGTCCTTGATTTGCCCTGATATTTGATTAATTCATCAACATTTGCCCAGCCGTGCTCATCTAAAGTTACTCCGATAACCTCAAGTTTATGACGCAAAATCAGGCTTATAAATTTGTTTATACTTTTCATGCCAAATTCTTCACGCAGATTATTAAAACGTGCCTGGATAGCTTTCAACAAATCGTTCATGCAATGATGATATATCGCTTAACAAATTATTTCCGTTTCAATTTCGTTCGTCAGCTTCAACTCTTGCAAAATTTCTCTTGCAACGGGACGAAAATTCCCTGATAAATACATTCCTGCAATATAGATCATAGAGAGTACATCATTCATTTTTGCGGCCTCTTCATATTTCAGAAATGCTCTTCATATTTTCCCTGTTCCTCAAGTTCAAAGCCTTCTTTGCGATAGTCTTCTGCTCTCATTTTTTACACTCCTTTAGTTAATGACGCATTTATCATGAAAAAATTATTTTCTTTCTTTAAGAATCCTGATTGCTTTATCTTTCATATCTGTGAAAAACGGTAATCTTATTTCGCGAACTGTTGCGTTGAGCCGCCTAATTCCCGGAATTGGCTGCATATTCTCATCAAGAAACCACCAATCATAATTGTACTCTGCGCCAAATCCATCGTCATCAGGCGGTTCGTAACTTTCAAACGCACTAGCTATTACGAGGTCTTCACCTTCGGACTGTTTGATCTCGTAATCTTTTTCTGGCTCAAAGAAAAAATAACCAAGTTCATTGAGCATCCTGCCTGAAATCGAGTAAGTGTAGTAATTTGCTCTGTGATCACTGTTCTCAGAAAGAATAGACTCCAAATGCTCACCGGGATGTTCAGCAAAAAAACGAGTAAACCATTTCAAAGCGTCTTCATGTCCCCGACAATATGCACGGTACCGCCAGTAATTTGCCGCACGAATATAAAACGGTGAAGCTCCTGATATGTGCGACCACTCCTCAAAGAAAAGTGCCATAGCGTACATTGCGTTTGTATCACCTAGCGCACATTTTTTAGCCAGTCGCAAAAAATCAGTATTCTTTATATGATTCAGATTTGACAAATAATTTGTATGCTGAAGCAGGAATGGCTCCCCCATCAAATGAAATATTTTGTCTGATTTACTCAGTCCGGCATAGTTGATTTCTTTTACGTTTTCACAGCCTCTAAATGCTCTGCTCCCTAGCTTAGTATCAGGATTTAAGATAGTGATCTTCTTTAGATTCTCACAGCAATAGAATGCCTCTGAGTCTATTTCGCGGACAGAAAAAGGAATAGTAATTTCAGTAAGCCCACATTCTATGAAAGCCATATGCTCTATTTTTTCGAGACCTTCCGGCAAGTGCAAAATTTCTAGGTCTTTATTTTTGATAAAAGCCTGCCATGAGATAGTCTTTACAGTATCAGGCACAGACCATTCTTTCCCAGAGACAGATTCCGGACAGAAAATTAAAATTGTCCCGGAAGCATTCAGCACAGGAGCAGAAAGATTTGTTCCGTAAAAAGTCCAGCCCTGATATTTAGTGACGCTGTCAGGGTATGTAACTTTACGAAGATTTTTGCAGCCAGTAAAAACGCAGCCTCCTATCTCCTCTATACCCTCATTCAGAATAACGGTCTTTAGATTTTCACAGTCTGCAAAAGCTCGGTCTCCTATCTTCTTTACGGTACCGGGTATAACCACTGATGTAATGTTCTTGTTTCCATCGAATAACCAGCCCTGTATCTCGTTCATAGCATCAGGGATAATAACATCGCCCGTCATTTCCTTTGCCTGCGTATATTCAATGGCTTTTTTGCCGGCAGCGTGTTTTTGTTTTAGTGGACTCACAACAAAAGCTCCTTTCCTGTTAATACTATTGAATTATATCAGACTGGCAATGAGATTAAAGAAGCCTATTACGAATACCAGCAGAGTCCCTAAACGGACTATATTCAGTTCCCGATTCATTACATAAAACACCATAGAAGCATCGAATTTCTGAAATTATTAATCTGTTCGTTGTTCGTAGCTCGTAGCTAATTCCTCATTCCGTTTATTTCCGCGTTTAATTTCCGTTTACTCGCATAAATCTGCAAAAAGAGTTGATGTTAGCGAGCTGTGATAAACACACAGGGCTTACGCCAGCAGAAACGGCTGTCGTAGAAATGTGAATGTTGGGCATAAAAATTCTGTCGCCTGTAAAAATTCCGCAATAAACGTGGAACTTCAGTAAACATGTCAATTTAGGTTATGATAAGCGAAGTAATACCCTGCATGAGCTGCCTGAGCTGTCTGATATGCAAGTGAGACTTTTTGCTTGACAATGTATTTGACAAATACAGATGAACACTGTAAAATTAAAAAAATACAGAAATAAAACTGCTCTCTGTGGGCGTTTTCATCAAATGCGGTTTGAGCTGAGAAAATATACAGAGTAAGAGTGGCATTTTAGGGAGCGGTAGGCACAATACGATAGACGCGGCAGTAATTGCCCGATAACCTGCAAAACCTGTGTGAAGAAAACGTCCGAATTGAACAGAAAACAGCAACGACAGAAAGAAGGAAAAAAAACGACATGTCATTATTAAGCTCATTAGGCTTTGGAATGATGAGATTACCCTTAAAAAAGGGACAAAGCACCTCAGCAGACCTAACAAACTTTGATTATAAACAACTGAACCAAATGGTTGATGAATTTTTAGCTGCCGGTTACACTTATTTTGATACCAGCTTTGTTTATCACAATGGGCAGAGCGAAGCTGCAACGCGCAGGGCGGTCGTTGAACGCCATCCGAGAAACAGTTTCACCGTAGCTACGAAATTCCCGACGTTTAACTTAGTGCCAGAGGAGAAAATTGAGCAAGTTTTTCAGAGCCAGCTAAGTAACTTGGGAGTGGAGTACATTGATTATTACCTGCTTCATAACATTCAAACTGTTTATTACGATGGCTACGACGGGAACGGTGGGATCGTCAAGGAAACAAATTTATTTGAACACGCTAAAAACTGGAAAGAGACAGGAAAAATCCGTCATCTCGGGATTTCGTTTCATTCCTCAGCAAAACTATTAGACCGTGTGCTTGCCGAACATCCTGAAATCGAATTTGTACAGATTGCCCTCAACCCCATAGACTGGGACAGCGAACTGGTTCAAGCAGAACCATGTTATGATGTAATCCGCAAGCATGGCAGAAAAATAATCATTATGGAAGCTGTCAAGGGCGGCGGACTTGCAAAACTGCCGACAGAGGCAGAGAAGATTTTGAAATCTGTTCATCCTGACTGGTCGATTGCGTCATGGTCTTTAAGGTTCTGCTTAGGTTTTGAAGGCGTGATTACGGTGCTGTCGGGCATGAGTACATTGGAACAGATGAGAGATAACATAAAAACGGCTACGAATGTAAGTGGGAAAGTGGCAGTTCTGACAGATGAAGAGCGAAAAGCACTTGCTCAGGCGATGAGCATTTACCGCGAGAGTGCGCCAATTAAGCAGAGTGAGATAAATAACTACAAAGGGTTGCTCTATCACGGTGTTCCAGTAACGGCAATCCTTCAGGCATACAGCATTTGCCAGCTTCAGCCAAATCCAGGCTTCTCTGATGACAATAACTATCTGAAGAACGCAATCGCAGAAGCCGCACATGTGGACTTCAAGCAAGGATTGGAGAAGCAGAAGGTAGTTACAGCAGACGGAAAAGACATAACGGAAATGGTTGAGAAAGCTGTAGCCTGGCTGACGGAACATAGTTTCTGATAAGCAGACGGATTACAGATTACAGGTGCAATTATAGTCGCAAGATATGCTCTCAAGCAGTGTCCTGTAAACAAAAATAGATGATAAAAAAGCAGGTAGTGGACTAAAAAAGTTGTTGATGTTGTCTAGTTTTTGTCCATGCAAGAAAAAATTCAAAGGCAACAACTCTTTTGACCACTACCACAAAATCGCACTTCTGCACTTTCTCGTTTCCCGCTCGTACTCTCATGCTACAATAATAAGTAATTTTAACATGCTGTCGTTGTCGTGTTTTATTGTTAAGGCTAAGTTTTTATAAGCCCTAACTTTTTATTTCTTACTCCTTTTTTTTGATTTCAATTCGTATGCTATAATAATTTTCATCATGATTAAAAATTAAAGGGAGGCATATACTATGCTTAAAAAGTTTTTAGCTATCGGTTTTGTTCTTGCTTTTACAATGAGTGCTGGAGCTGCTGTCTATAAAGCTGGAACATATGAAGCAACCGTCAACGGTCATAACGCCCCAATTACTATTGCGGTTACGGTCAGCAATTCGGACATTCAGAAAGTCGATGTAACAAACGATTTTGAAACTATTGGTATCGGCAAAGTCGCAATCGAAAGTATGACGAAAAAAATTGTTGATGAACAGTCTTTGGCAGTTGACTCGGTATCAGGAGCTACAGTTACAAGCTACGCAATTTTAATGGGAGCTGAAAAGGCTCTTAAAGACGCTGGCTTTGACGTTGCGGAACTTAAAGTCAAAAAAGAAAAAGCTGCGCCCGGTGAAAAAGTTTGTGATACTGACGTTGCAGTCGTTGGAGGCGGCGGAGCTGGACTTGCGGCGGCTATCTCTGCGGCACAGAACGGAGTAAAAGTTATAGTTTTAGAACGACTCGACATTTTAGGCGGTTCGACAAACATATCTGAAGGGGCATTAAACGCTGTCGACCCTGAAAGACAAGGTAAGCAGGGAATAGAAGATTCCGTTGAAAAATTTATCACACAGACTTACGAAGGCGGCCACCGTGTGGGCGACATGGCGTTAATAAAATACATGTGCGAAAATGCCCTTGCAAGTATCAAATGGCTCGAAAGTATCGGCGTGAAATTCAAAGATGAAGTCGGAACTGCAACAGGCGCACTCTGGCAGCGCAGCCACTACACTACAACACCTTCAGGAAACAGCTATATAAGAGTCTTTGAAAAATATCTTGCCGAGCATGACAATATAACCGTATTAACAAGCACGAACGTTGATGAACTGATTTTTGATGGCGGAAAGGTTAAAGGACTCCGCGCAACAAGCAAGAACGGCGACAAAATAACCGTAAATGCGAAAAGCGTAATTCTTGCTACGGGCGGTTTCGGCTCGAATAAAGCACTCTTGAAAAAATACAATACGGGCGTTTGGTCTCACGTTGATTTAACGACTTTAGGCTGTACTAACATGGCAAGAAGCGCGACAGGTTCAGGAATTGAAATAGCTACAAAAATCGGAGCGGCAGTTACGGGAATGTCTGATATTCAGGTTCACCCGTGCGGCACTCCCGGAACGGGCTTAATGGAAAATATCCGCACATCAGGACGCAATAGGCTTTTCGTAAATCTTGAGGGCAAACGTTTTGTAAACGAGGGTGCGGCACGCGACGTATTAGCTCAGGCAGTTTTTGATCAGGAAGGCCAAACATATTGGATCGTTGTAAATTCCGTCCGTTATCCTTCAAGAGACTGGGTCGATGCTAACGGCGCAACTATTGCCAACATGGTAGCGCAGGGAAGCGTAATTGAAGCTGATACTTTGGAAGAGCTTGCCAAGAAAACGGGAATGAGTGCCGACAATCTTAAAGCCGCCGTTGACGGTTATAACGCTGTAGTTCGCGGTGAAAAGAAAGACGAGTTCGGATTCCTTGCAAATAATAAAGCTGACGTTGAACTTACAGCAGGCTCTTGGTACGCTTGCAAGAAAGTCCCGACAGTTCATCACACAATGGGCGGATTAAAAATTGACGTTGACACGGAAGTTCTTGACGATAACGGAAATGTAATTCACGGACTTTATGCCGCAGGAGAGGTTACGGGCGGTATTCACGGCTCTAATAGATTAGGCGGTAATGCTATCGCTGACATCATGACTTACGGCAAAAAAGCAGGAGAACAGGCAGCCATAAACGCAAAGAAATAAATTTTATAAGTGTTACCATTAAAAAGACCTTGAAAAGATTGTACTAAATCAAAAGTAGTCAGAATCACTGGCATAGTCGGTAGCTTGCTCAGCCCTGTAAGAGCATGTTACCGGCAGCTCTTAAGGGGCTCTGAATGACTGCCAGTTGCACCACTTTTACTGGCTGCCGCTAAAGTGGTTTACTTTTTGCCTCTTGTTACGACAGCTTCACCTGTAAACGGGTCATAAAGTTCTTTCCTTCATCTGCGAGTTTATCTTCGCCTAACTGATTACGTATATATTAGACTTGTCCGCTAAGTGTGTTGAAAATTATAAATAGCACTAATCAGAGAGAATCTTTGTGAAAATTTTTTCCTGCTACTAGCCTATTATATTCTTTCTCACAAATAGTAAGTTTGTGCTTCCTATTTGCCTTTCTTGGAACTACACTATTGACATGAAGCCTGTTTATTCCTTGATAGCCCCTCTCAATTATTACTTGCGTTCAATATCGTAAACTGTGTTGGAAGCATCTTCGACGTAAATATCAAGTTTGATACTCTTTGCATTTAGGATACCTGCACTGATAGCTCAGAATGAACTCAAGAAGCGGTTTGCAGAATTTTTCCTGCCGCATAACGACTCCAATTTTTGTTTTATAACGTGTGTCAAATCTGAAGACAAGAGCTATAATAAAATTTAATATCTCATATTATGCGGTACGGTACATGAGATACTATACAGCAACAAAGATAAAAATAAAAAACAGAAAGGATAATTTTTTATGAAGAAAAAAGATATTGCCTCAAAAATCGATCATACCCAGTTAAAAGCATCAGCAACAACGAAACAAATTGAAACGCTTTGTCATGAAGCAATCGAAAATAATTTTGCTTCAGTTTGTGTAAATCCGTGTCATGTAACTTACGCTGCAAAATTATTGCAAGGTACTGGAATAAAAGTTTGTACCGTAATCGGTTTTCCTTTAGGCGCAAATACTTCGGAGGTTAAGGCTTTTGAAACAAAAAATGCCGTTGCTAATGGCGCAGATGAGTGCGACATGGTCATTAATATCGGAGCTTTGAAGGACGGAAATATTTCTCTTGTTGAAGCTGATATTCGAAAAGTTGTTGAAGCTGCAAACGGTGCATTGGTTAAGGTAATTATAGAAACTTGTTATTTAACTGATGAGGAAAAAATTCAGGCTTGCAAAGCTGCAAAACGTGCCGGAGCAAATTTTGTAAAAACTTCAACAGGATTTGGAACCGGAGGAGCAACAGTTCATGATGTTGAACTTATAAGCAAAAATATTTCAGCAGATATGAAAGTCAAAGCTGCCGGCGGGATACATAATTACAAAGAAGCAATGACTATGATTAATGCAGGAGCTAGCCGTATTGGAGCAAGCGCAGGAATCGAAATCATAAAAGAAGCAGAATAATTAAATCCGATTTATTTATATATTGACAATAATAATTCTTCGGTTATAATTATTGTCATTCTGAAAAACTTTTTTGTAAATAAACGAAAGGAGGTAGCTTATGAGTAAGTATTTTATGAGTATAGACTTAGGGACTTCAAGTGTTAGAGCTTTTATTGCTGATTTTGAAAATAATTTATATTATTCAGAAGGTGAAATTTACGACGTAATAATCCCTCAAACAGGTTATGCCGAACAAAATCCTCAAATCTGGTACGATAAAACTGTTTCAGCAATCCGTAATGTATTGTCAAAATCAAAAATTAATCCTAAAGAAATAATTGCTCTCAGTTTTTCAGGGCAAATGCACGGGTTAGTTGCTCTCGATGAAGAATTTAATCCCGTAACTAATGCTTTAATTTGGATGGATCAACGCTCTGAGGAAGTTCTCGATGAAATATATAGGATTGTCAGTGAACAGGAAATTTTAACTAATACTCAAAATCGAATTTCAGCAGGTTTTATGATTGGGACGCTTTACTGGCTAAAAATAAAAAATCCCGAACTTTATCAGAAAATAAAGTACGCAATTCTTCCGAAAGATTACATAAAATATCGTCTTTCAGGAAAAATTACTACGGATTATTCTGATGCTGCGGGAACTCTTGCTTTCGATAATATAAAAATTTGTTGGGCTTCTCCTGTTCTTCAAAAATTGGGACTTGATGAAACAATTTTGCCTGAATGTTTTCCTTCTACTTATGTTGCAGGAAATATTACTGCTGAAGCTGCAAAAGAAACCTGGCTTTCAGAAAATACTCTTGTTATAAACGGAGGCGGAGATTCATTCATGCAGTCGATAGGCAACGGAATTGTAAGCGAGGGAATTTTTGCTTCAAATATCGGTACTGCAGGACAAATTTCTACAACTTCAAAAGAACCTTTATTCGATTCAAAAATGAGAATGAATACTTTTGCTCATGTAGTTCCAAATCGTTGGAATTTAATGGCTGGCTGTCTTAATGGCGGTATCGCTCTAAAATGGATTGTAAAACAAATTTTGAATGAAAGTGATTACGAAACTGTAAATAAAAATATTGCTCAAACTCCGGCAGGCTGTAACGGTCTTTTCTTTTTACCTTATTTATCCGGAGAACGTACGCCTCACATGGATTCAAAAGCTCGCGGAATATTTTTCGGTTTAACTCTTGGACACGGCAGAGCTGAAATTGAACGTTCAGTTATGGAAGGGGTCGCATTTGCATTAAATGATTGTCTTAATGTTTTATTGGAAATCGGCGCAAAATGCGATCGTATTATTGCTGCCGGAGGTGGTGCTCGCAGTGATGAATGGTTGCAAATTCAAGCAGATATTTTTGAACGTGATGTTTATCGAAGTTCTTCAGTTGAACAGGCTTGTTTAGGTGCTGCGATTACGGCTGCTATTGGAGCAGGATATTTTAGTGATTTTGAATCTGCGTGTTCAAAATGCGTTAAAGAACCTTCAAAAATTTTTCATCCGAAATCTGAAAATGTTGCTGTGTATAAAAAAGCATATCCGATTTTCAGGGATATTTATCAGCAAAATAAAGACATTTTCAGACGTATTAATGTGTAAAATGAGCAGAAATGCTCTTTTATTTTATATTTTTATAGGAGGAATTTTTTATGAAAAAGATTCTCGCGGTTGTAATGGTTTTAGTTATGGTGCTTTCTTCTTGTTCTTTTGCTGCTGATACAGGCAAGAAATGGCATCTCGGTATCCTTGTTCATTCAATGGATAATGAGTTCTGGGCTCAGGAAGCTAACGGAGGAATCCTGTTCGCAAACTCAAAAGATGACGTTGACTATCAGATTTTAGCAACTGAAGGCGACGACAACAGAGAAATTCAAGCAATTCGTGATTTCATTGCTCAATACGGAGATCATGCAATCTTTGTAACCGACCCTGCTTCAAAGGCAAACACTGCTAACGTTATCGAAGTTTGCGAAGAAGCCGGCTGCAAAGTAACAATTCTCTGGCACCACGCCGACGAATTAGAGCCTGCCGAATGGAAGAGCTTTGTTGTACATCTTTCACCCGACGATATTTTAGCAGGATATAACACTGCGAAAACATTATTCGATAAAATGGGCGGAAAAGGCAGAGTATGCGCTCTTTATGGAACTCAAGGCGAAGATTCAGCGGCGAATCGTTATGCGGGCTTCTTAAAAGCTCTTGCTGAATATCCCGGAATCGTTCTTGTTGATATGCAAGTTGCTTCATGGTCTCAAGATCAAGCAATGACATTCACTCAAACATGGCTGTCAACTTACAATGATATTGATGCTATCTGGTCAGCAAATGACACAATGGCACTCGGAGCTGTTGAAGCATTAAAACTTGACAAGAAAAACGGAAAAGTTCTTGTGTGCGGTTGTGATGGTATTGCAGCAGCTTATGAAGCTATTGAAGCAGGTGATATGACATGCACGATTGCAAATAACGGTTATCTTCTTATGGGTTACGGAGCATCTTACGCTTATCAGGCTGCAAAGGGTGCAACTTTTGACAAACCTGTTATCAAAACCAAAGCCGAACTTATCACATCTGATAACGTCAAAGAATATAAAGCAATGTTCATTGACGGAATGCCGACTTATGACTACGATAATTTATCATACTGTGTAATCGGCGATTATGCTACGTTCGCAGAAGCTGAAAAAGCTGAAAAATAATTTCAAGTAAAAATTTTGTTAATGGCGGCATTATTTTCGAGATTTTAATCAGGTATAATCCGCCGTATTTTTATTTAATTATTTAATTTTGAAAGGACATTTAATTATGCAAACGGCAAAAAAAAATAATATGACTGTTGCGGAAGAATTTGTCTGCAAAGTCGAAAAAGAAGCCCGAAGCAGCCTTATGCGTGTATATGCTCCTATGATACTGCTTGCTGTAATGACAATAGGTTTCTCGTTGTATGACAGTCATTTTTTTTCAATGAGAAATTTATCAAATATTCTTGGTCAAATGGCAGTACCTCTTACGCTTGCAACGGGATTAACTTTTGTGTTATTAATCGGAAGAATTGATTTATCGGTTGAAGGCGTTATGGGTTTAGTAGGTTCGAGCATTGCTCTGCTCGTATTAAATTCAAGAAATGCGAATGATTACGGAGTTTTGGGTGTTATTATACCGATAATAGCCGGTCTGATTTTCGGACTCATAACCGGCGTACTTCATGTAAAACTTAGAATTGCGACGTTCATTATAACTTATGCAACAGGAACTATTGCAGCAGGAATTGCGGTATTGCTTTATCACAGTCAGCCAGCAACGGCAAAAGCTCAATGGATAATTGACGCTTCACAGGCTTCATTCTTAAATATCCCGTTAATAACATGGATTGCAATAGCCTTTTACGCAATATGCTGCATAATTCTTAATTATACGGCGTTCGGACGGGCTGTATATGCCATAGGCGATAATGAAGCTGCCGCAAAAGCATCAGGAATAAATGTATCTAAAGTAACTATCCAAGTTTTTGTTCTTTCAAGTTTCGCAGCAAGTCTTGCAGGAGTTCTTGCTTTAATACGATTAAAATTAGGCCAGGTTTCATTAGGAACGGATCAGATGTTTCCATGTATAACGGCTCTTGTTGTAGGCGGTACATCGCTTGCAGGCGGTAAAGGCGGAATGCTTCAAACTATGGTCGGAACTTTAATATATATGGAACTATTGAACTTTTTAACAATTATTCAAGTTCCTGCGGATTATAAAAAGGCTATACTCGGAATTATTATCATTGTAGCTGTTGCCCTCACTCTCACAAGAGACCGTAAAACTATTGCGAAATAAGGAGGAATAAATCATGAATAACGAGGTTTTATTTACGACTAATAATATCGGCAAAGTTTACGGAGTTAATACAGTTCTTCAGGGAATAAATATCGAAATAAGACGAGGCGAAGTTATCGGTCTTATCGGTGAAAACGGCGCAGGAAAATCAACGCTGTTAAAAATCATCGCAGGAGTTGAAACGCCCTCAACAGGAACTATGGAAATGAACGGAAAACCATTTAAGCCTTATTCAATGATTGACGCTAACAGGCAAGGGGTTGGAATGGTTTTTCAAGAGCAATCTTTGATAAGCAATCTGACAGTTGCGCAGAATATTTATCTCGGACGTGAAAAAGATTTTTCAACAGGCGGCCTTGTTAATTGGGGCAAAATGAATGCAAGAGCTAGAGAAGCGCTTGATACTATGGGATTGAAAGATATTTCGCCTAAAGTAAAAATTCGCGATATTACCTTTGCAATGCGTCAAATGGTGGAAATAACAAAAGTCCTTGATATTGTTTCAGAGACTGCAAATGACAGAGCGTTAATTCTTTTGGACGAGCCTACGACAGTATTGTCTGACGCTGAAATGGCTGTGTTGTTTGAAAAAGTCCGACAGATGAAAGAGCGTGGAAATTCTGTAATTTTTATTTCACACCGTCTTCAGGAAGTTCTTGAGATAACGGATAGAATTTATGTTTTCAAGGACGGTCATCAAACTGCTGAAGTAAAAACAGAAGGAGCAGATGAATATTTATTATACGAAAAAATGGTTGGGCGGGAAACTAACGGAGAATATTATGTTTCAGGCCGTCAGACTGTACCTACAAAAGATGTTGTTCTTGAAGTTGAAAATCTCAGCATGTTCGGTTCATTCAAAGACGTTTCATTCAAACTTCATAAAGGAGAAGTTTTAGGTCTTTGCGGAGTTGAAGGTTCGGGGAAAGAAGATGTTTGTGCAGTCATAAGCGGAGATATGGCAAGCACAAGCGGTACTTTGAAAATCGGAGGAAAGCCCGTAAAATTTTCAGCCCCAAGTGATGCCCGCAAAGCAGGAATTTTATCAGTACCAAGAGACAGAAGAGACGAAGGAATTATCGGGATATTATCAATATCTGAAAATATTTCTGTATCGAATTACGGCAGGAATGCAAAATTCGGCTTGATCTCAAACATTCTTCAGGATTCTAATGCTGGAAAATGGGTTAAAGAACTTTCGATAAAATGTTTCGGAGTTTCTCAACGAATTTCAAATCTTTCAGGAGGAAATGCACAGAAAGTTATCTTTGCAAGAGTTCTTGATAGTGAATGCCCTATATTAATTCTGGATCACCCTACAAGAGGTGTTGATATTGGAGCTAAAGGAGATATTTATTCATTAATACGAGACATTACCGAGAAGGGATTTTCAGTTTTGCTTATGGGAGATACGCTTGATGAATGCCTTGGAGTAGCAAGCAGAGTTATTGTAATGAAAGACGGACTTGTTTGCGGTGAATTTGATTGCCCTGCCGACAATAAACCTGCTCAAGTTGATGTTGTAAGGCTGATGTTATAGGAAAGAAGGAGGAGAAATAATTATGCAGCAGACCGAAACAAGCAATTTTTCATGGCGAAATTTTTTTACGCAGAATATTTATATTTTCAGTGCCGTAATTGTTGTCGGAGCATTTTACATTATAAATCCCAGCTTTCTTTCGCTTTATTCGATTCAGAATATAACAAGAGAAATGGCACCGTTGCTTCCGATGGCATGTGGAATAGGATTTGTGCTCTACAGCGGCTGTATTGATTTATCAATCGGAGCAGTTGCTTCAGCGGCATGTGTAATTACTGGATTATATATTACGGACGCAGGACAATGGATAATTGTTTTGATGCTAATATTCGGAGTTTTAATTGGATTATTCAACGGAGTATTGGTTTCAAAAATAAAATTGCCTTCGTTCATCGTAACGTTATGCGCACAAAGTATTTACAGAGCCGTTGCAATAGTTTTATCCGGAGGCGGTTCAAAGAATATCGGATTAAAGCAGCGTTATTTAGTGAACTGGATGTCCGAAATAGTATTAGGATTGCCGTTAATGTTCTGGATTTCGTTGGGTATAGTTATAATATGCGTAATAATTGAAAGGAATACAGCACTCGGAAAATCAATTTTTTCAATAGGAGCTAATGAAAAAGCCGCAAGACTTGCAGGTGTAGATACAGTGAAAGTTAAAACAATGGCATTTGTTCTTTGTGCTGTTGGAGCAGCAATCGGAGGACTTATGTATGCTTATAAATTAAAGTCAAGCGTTCCTGCAATAGGTGATGATAAATTCATGATGGCAATTTCATCAGTAGCTTTAGGAGGAACTCTTTTTTCTGGAGGACGTGGAAGCGCATTAAGAACTCTGATCGGAGTAATAACAGTAATATCCATTGCATCAGGAATGAATATGGCAGGAGTTGATCCTCTTTGGAATAATGTTGTATTCGGGATCGTCTTAATTGCTGCTGTTGCTATTAACAGTGAAAAGGGCGGACGAGATTTAATAATTAAATAATTTCAAAACGAATTATTACAGACCCCTTCGCAAAACAATATAAAGCGGAGGGGTTTTGCTTTTATTGAAGAGATTATTTTTTGTGATATAATTTCTGCTTAATTGATAGAAAGGCTGAAATTTAAGTATGAAAAATCGAGGCACGAATCAGGAAGATATACAGAGCTACAATCGTGCATTAATTCTAAAATCTTTACAACACGTACAACATTGCTCACGAGTAGAGTTATCAAACATTACCGGATTAAAGCAAGCTACAGTAGGACATATAATTAATGATTTTATAAAATTAGGAATAGTGGAAGAAACAGGATCATTTTTCGGCAATAAAGGACGACGTACAATAGGAGTTTGTTTTTCGGATAAAAAATATAGAGTGATAGCCTTTCGATTAACAAGAAGGTATTATACGATAGGAATATTTACGCTTGATTGTAAAGAAATATGTGAATATGTTCATGTTGAAATAAAAAATCTTTCACCTGAAATTATTTTAGAAGAAGTCTGCAATTACATTAACTCAATTATAAATGAAAATAAGACATTAAAATTTTTAGCGGTTGGAGTTTCAGTTCCCGGTCCTTATTATAAAGATTCTGGTGAAATAGCTTTAATATCAGCATTTCCTGGTTGGAAAAATATAAAAATCAGGGACGTTATGCAATCAAGAATTAATATTCCTATAATAGTGGAACATGATGCAAATGCCGGTGTCCTTGCTGAAAGTATTTTGTCATCAGAATGGGATATGTATGACACGATGGTTTATATTTCAGCAGGTCAGGGAATTGGAGCAGGAATAATAAATAATGGAGAACTTTATACCGGAGCATTAGGAATAGCAGGAGAAATAGGGCATACTTGCATTGATATAACCGGTGCAGTATGTGAATGCGGGCGAAAAGGCTGTCTTGATATTTATGCTTCAACTATTGCTCTAACTCGTGAAATAAGGAAAAAAACAGGAAAAGAAGAAATAGAATTTACAGATATTATTAATATGTTACAAGTGGGAAATTCTGATGCACTTGAAGTATTTAATAAAATAATGTTCTATATGGGAACAGGAATTATAAATCTTATATACACATATAATCCTAAATGTATTGTTATAGGAGATGAAATGTCTTTAATAGGGAAACCTGTTTTAGAGGCATTAAGCAGTCAAATAAAAACAATGAGCATTTCACGTCTTGCTGATCAAGTGAAAATTGAGTTAGCTAAACTTGGAGATTCAGCATATATTGGAGCAGCAGTTGTTGCTACAGATTATATATTTAATCATATTTCAGAAATGCAGTTAGGATTATAGGAAAAATACTTTATTATTGATATTATGAGTTTAGGTAGTGATTTTGCTAAGCGTAAGTTGTCAATAACGTATTTGTTAAGCTATATGCAGGCTGGAGCGTTGGTAAGGTATTTTCCCTAAGACATAAATCTTTAATGATAAATGAGGAGGAATTATGTACCTTGACTGCTAAAATAATGAAAAGCTGAGAAATTTTTATACCGTAAATACGCGCGTGCACTCAGAGGCGAAAAAATCATTGGACAAGTCAAAGGCAAAAAATTTGAAAGAACAAATATAGTAGCAGCACAAATCGGTAAAAAAATTTTAGCCCTGCTTCAGTACAAAGGCATGATGTACTCGCAGTTTTTTGAAGCCTGGTTTGAAAGACACCAAAGGTGCAGTAATTGTAATGGATAATGCTTCCTTTCACAGAAAGAAACGTCTTCATGAAATAGCGGAACAGTATGGTGTAAAAATAATTTTTCTTCCGCCCTATAATCCAGAATTAAATTCCGATAGAACATTTTTGGCATTGGTTGAAGAAAAAAATATGTGATTTACTTATATTTTCCAAAAATCTTTACGAAGTAATTTTCAAAATTTTTCAAGAGTCATTTTGGGTTCGGGCACTGGAATATGCTCTTCATGAATTAATTCTTTAGGAGCTAATGGTTTAAGGACTGCCGTAGGCTTTGTGGACGATTCTTCCAGAGTCTCCTCTAACTCTTTTTTGGGAATTCTTATCGCAAATAGTGGCTCTGCCGCAGTTGTCTCAGTGCTCGGCGGGTAGAATGTAACTGTATCTTCAGCAGGCTTTTTAAGGCTGCGTTGGCTTTTGAGGCAACCCCAAATGTAATTAAAAGTTACGGTTTTAAGGGATTTCCCCTTGCGTTTACAGCGTTTGATAGCCGTGTCAATCTCTTTCTGTATCCTGACAGGCGTGTGCTTCTCGAAGAGCAACCGCAGCGATTGAATTTGATAATCGACATAATGAATATCTTTAATCTGAATTTGGCCTGTTCCCAGCGCAGGATTATAATTTATATCGGCATCGCTGATGAATTTCAGGTCATAGGCCCTATAATCTGTTATTTCCATTATACCGTCCATAAGATTTGTATTTTTATTTCGTTCAGAATAATTTTTATGTTTGATTGAGAGAATGATAAACATAAAATCAGGGTCTTTAACATAGGCGGTTCTTATCCTGCTGAAGGAAGTTATGTTAGGGCTTCTTCCGCTTTTTGGAATATCATCTGCTGTTGCTTTTACGTCAATATTTCCTGTTATGACATTTTTATTTTTACGGAACTGCAAAATAATGTCAGACATATCAAGACGTTCTTGCGCTTCAGCGTTAATGAGATGAAAAATATTATCATCATCGTCTTTGATATTCGAGAAAACTTCAAAAGCCCATGCCTCAATCATAGAGCCTGCGATTTTGTTTATATCTTTCAACGGAAGCCCGCATTTCAGATTCGTATTAATAACAATTTTATTGTTACCTGATAACTTTTGTCCGTCAAGAATATCTGTTATCTGTTTTATAACAAAGTCAGAATCAATTTTGTATGACTTAGATTCAACAGGTATTTTGAATATAAGGCTTTCGTATTTTATATCAACGGACATAATTTATCTTTTAGGATTAATTAACAGTCCCATAGCAGGATAAATTGTGTTCATAGTTTCTCTTGCAACTTTACCGGCACGTTCTGCACCGTCAGCAAGAATTTTATCAAGCAAAGATTTTTTGCCCTCAAATTTTGCACGTCGTTCTCTAACAGGTTTCATCATCTCTTGAATATGAACGTTTAATTTTTTCTTGCAATCTATGCAGCCGATCCCGGCAGTTTTACAGCCTTCACAAATTTCTTTTTTCTCTTCTTCATCAGGGTTAAAAACTTTATGCAAATCCCACACAGGGCATTTTTCAGGATCACCTTTATCAGTACGTCGCATTCTCGCAGGATCGGTCATCATTGTTCGGAGTTTTTGCCACATTGATTCTTCAGATTCTGAAATTTCAAGAGCATTGCCGTAAGACTTGCTCATTTTTCTTCCGTCAATGCCGGGAACTTTAGGTGTTTGAGTGAAAAGCGGTTGAGGTTCTACCAACAAATTTTCACCGAAGAAATTATTAAAACGTCTCACGGTTTCACGGCTTAATTCCAAATGTGCGCTCTGATCTTCTCCAACCGGAACTAACGATGCCTTATACAACAAAATATCCGCTGCCATTAAAACAGGATAACCCAAAAATCCGTAAGTGCTTAAATCTTTGTTCTTGATATTTTCGATTTGCTCTTTGTAAGTCGGATTTCTGTATAACCAACCTAAGGGCGTTATCATTCCTAATGCTAATGCAAGTTCAGCGTGTTGAGGAACATGGGATTGAATGAACAAAGGGCTTTTTTCGGGATCAAGTCCGACTGATAACCAATCCAATAATGCCATATAACAAAATTCTCCTGTGTTCCCTGACTCTTCATAATTCGACATCAAAGCGTGCCAATCCGCTATACTGTAAAAACATTCGTAGTTCTCATCATTCTGAAGCTTCACAAAATTATTCAAAGCTCCCGCCATGTGTCCGAGATGTAATGCTCCCGTAGGTCTCATTGCACTTAATACTCTCTTTTTCATTTTTACTCCTTTATAATCTTAACGGTATTTTTAGAGCGTTAATGTTCAATAATACTGTCTCAATTCCAAATGACGAAATTTTTTCAGCAAGTTCATTTAATGAAGCACGTTCCATTTCTCCGTGATCCATAAGTCCTATCGTCATTCCTGATTTATTTGCGTCAATTAATTCATGATATTTCATATCGGCTGTGAGATAAATATCGGCGTTGAAATTTTTCGCTGCTCTCCAAAATTCAGCTCCCGAACCTCCGCATAAAGCAACTCTTGAAATTTTTTCGGGGAAATTATCCGAGTAAATATCTAATCGTGAAATGTTCCATGATTTTTTTACATATTCGGAAAAATCTTTGAGGCTTAATTCTTCGGCCATGTTTCCGCAAAATCCGAAATCATCAAGAGGTTTGCAATTTTCAAGCCCTAATAATTTTGCCAGCGTTGAATTAACTCCGTCATCTGCTTTGTCCCAATTAGTATGAGCCGAAATTATATTTATATCCCGTTTTATTGCTTCTGAAATTGTTTTGCCCGGTTCGTTATTAATATCGATTCGTTTTATTGCCCTGAATATTAAAGGGTGATGACATAACAAAACATTACAACCTTGATTATCAGCTTCGACAACTGCATCACTAACGGCATCAAGACAAATTCCGACACGCTTAACTTCAGCTTTATAATTTCCGACCATTAAGCCCGAATTATCCCACTCTTCAGCAGAAGAAAACGGCGCAAAATTATCAATACAATTTATTAAATCTCTTATGTTCATGATTAATTAAAATTTCGTTCAGGGAAAAAATTCTTAACATCATTCAAAAATTTCTCAATCATTGAAGGTGTTTCGATAAATTTCGGATTTGATAAATCTAATTCGAGAAAATTAAAATCGCCTTGAATTTCGTTTTTCATAAATTCAAGAAAAGGTGTGTAAGCTTCATATAACCTTCTCCAATAATCTTCTCCGGCATCAATTTCGTCCTGTCTTCCTCTGTCATGAATGCGGCGCATGATTTCTTCAAACGGACATTTAACGAGGATTAATAATTTCGGCGGTTTAACATATCTCAAAAGCGAATCGTAAAGCGTTAAATAACAACCTAGCTGACTGTCCTTAAAATATCCGTCCCTGTAATACATCATTGCATAAACTTTATCGCCGAAAATGCTTCTGTCCAAAATATAATTATCTTCTTCAGAAGCACAGAGATATTGAGCAAAACGTGTTACGAGGAAATTTAACTGCATAGGAAAAGCCCAGCGTGTCTCATGATGAAAACGCCCTAACAAATCTAAAGGATCTCTAAATTCTTCGGGCATAACTTTGAAGCCTAATTTTTGGGAAATTAAATTAACGATCGTAGATTTTCCGCTTGCTGTCATGCCTTCAACAATAATTTGAATTTGTCCCAACTAACTTTCATCTCCGTTAATAAAAATTAATTGGGATTATATCAAAGTTATCTTTTAATAGGTGCAGGCCGTCCGAATAAATATCCTTGCGCTAAATCACAACCGGCATTCTTCAAAAATTCAAGTTGCTCTTTAGTTTCAACGCCTTTTGATAATGCAGGTATGCCTAATTTTTTAGCCATATTTATTACGGCAGAGATAATAATATTTGCTCGTTCATCATCGAATGACCTTATCATTTCCATGTCGATTTTCAATCCGTCAAGCGAAAAATCTTTGAGGACTTTCAACGATGAATATCCTGATCCGAATGCGTCCATCCATACTTTGAAACCATGTTTCCTTAAACGCTCGGATTCTTTTTTCATAGCGTCCATATCTACGGCTATTAAACTTTCAGTTAATTCAAAACGAAGCATCTCAGGAGGAATTTTATATTTTTCAACAGCGTCTTCAATCACTCTGACAATATCCGTTAATTCAAAATCCAATCTTGAAAGGTTCAATGATACGGGAATTAATTTTTCGCCGTTATCCTTTTGTTTCTTTAATTCTTCACAGACTTTGTTAATGACAAAAGTGTCAACCCTGTGAATTAAATGCTGTTCTTCGAGTACGTAAATGAAATTTGCGGGCGATAATCTTCCGTATTTAGGATCTTCCCAACGTGTAAGAGCTTCAACTGACGCAATATTCCCTGTTTCAATTTCAACAACAGGCTGAAAATATACTTTTATTCTTTCCTCGTTGAGAGCAGTTTGAAGGGAATTTACGATATGTTCCTGAAGACGTATTTTTTCGTCCATTTCACCGTCATAAAATTGAACGTTGGTTCCGTATTCATGTTTGATACTGTCGCAGGCAAGTTTAGCACAGTCGCATATAACGCTTATATCTGCCTTTGGATTTTTCACCGTATAAATTCCGGCTTTCATTTCAACGATTGCACCCTGACGGATATTATTAATTCTTATGCTCATTCGGTTGATTTTTTCACGCAAATCTTCTTGAGCCGTTACAACTCCGAAATGATCAACTGAAAATCTTGCAACAAGTCCTTTAGGAAAAGTTTCCTGCAAAATTCTTGCTATTGATTTCAACATTCTGTCTCCGCCTGAAAATCCGTAAGTCTCATTGTAAGTATGAAAATTTCTGACGTTGAAATAAATACATTGAGGTTGACCGCCCTTTTTGATGAAATCTTTAATGTAGTTAGGGGCTTGCTGACGGAATGCTTTAATATTTACGAGACCCGTTAATTCGTCGAGGGTGTTTGCTCTGGGTTCGGGAAGGCTTGTTTGTCCTGAAAGTTCTGTTAATTTTTCTCTGATTTCCATATCATGAAGATAAACATAATATAAATCTCCGAGTTCTTCATCATGAACAAAATGTCCCCAGTCCTCAATTTTTTTTATGTTTCCGTTTTTCGTAATTATTCTGTACGTTACATAATCGTAACCGTTATAGGCTTTAATTTGTTCCCTTATGATTGAATTTACTTCCTCAATATCTTCAGGGTAAACTATCGTGATAAAACTTCCGCCCGTAAACCTCATAAAATCATTTACGGAATCGCATTCAAAAATTTTCGCAATTTCATCACTGACAAAAATTATTTCTTCTTCTTCGTTGGCTTTGTAAACCAGAAGCGCACCGGGCATATTCGCAGAAATTTTATCTAGTGTCATGCAGTCGTTTTGATTGAACATCTGTAAAAATTTTTCCTTCCGTTTGAAATTAAAAAATAGCAGGAATTTTGGCTTGTTTGCAAAGAAGATTTGCCGTTATCCTGTCAAAAATTTTATGTCGTTTTATTGCTATGCTTCGTCCTTTATCGTTTGTAAAAATTGTGTGATTACCGCCTTCACGCTGAAAATGCCAGCCGTTTTTCTCAAAGTGTCTGATTATGTCCCGTCGCTTAACTGACATTTACAGCAACAGCTTTCTTGATGTTTATAGGCAATGTCTCAACATAAAACGGGGTTTTTATAATTTCACGTCCGTTTTCGTCGTAAGCCAAAGCCATTTCCTGAGCAGCATCACTTAACATCGCTCTGCAATCTTCAATATTATCGCCCTCTGTAATAACTTCAGGCCATTCGAGAAGCTGTCCCATATATCCGTTTTCAAGTTTTGTATAACATGCTGTAAAAATCATGTAAAAAATCACTCTCTTACTTTTAATTTTTCAGGCAAATATTTCGCTAAAATTTTTTTGATAGCGTCGTTTTTCATTGGCTTCGGAAGATAATCATCAAATCCGAGAGCTATATATTCATCTCTCAAACCAGTTCCGGAATTTGCTGTCAAAGCTATAAATTTTGAATGCAGTGAATCGCCGTAAAGATCTTTCGCTTTATTCAGTGTTTCAATTCCGTCAAGTCCGGGCATTTTGTGGTCGAGAAAAATTATATCGTAATTATTATCTCTCATGAAGTCTAAGCATTCCTCACCTGATTCAGCCGTATCAATTTGTGCTTGAGTCTCCTTTAACATTCCTTTAGCTACAACCAAATTAACAGGTGTGTCATCTACAACCAATAATCTCGCTTCAGGGCATGTAAAGGGCTTACTGGTTAAAGTTTCGTGTTCATCTTCAAGCATTTGCTCATATTCACGTATAGTTCCTGTAAATCCTTCGTTTGAAATTTGCTGCGTTAATCCAATAGTAAATTTGCTTCCACGCCCGTACTCACTTTCGGCTGTAATTGTTCCTCCCATAAGTTCCATAAAATATCTCACAAGCGTTAAACCTAATCCTGCTCCTTGAATACTTTGAGTTTCGGCTAAATTTACACGCTCAAATGAACGAAACAATTTTGTTAAATCTTCTTTCCTTATTCCTATTCCTGTATCTTTAACTGAAATTTGGAGATTTATTTTTGACGGGGAAATTTCAGAGCCTTTAACACTCATTTTTATTTTGCCTTTTGTAGTATATTTAACGGCGTTGTCAATTAAATTTACGATTACCTGCCTTAATCTGTCCTCATCGCCGAAAAGATGTTCGGGTAAATTTTTGTCGATGTCAAGAACAAAGTTAAGTCCTTTTTCATGAATAATTTCAAATGTTGCTTCCTCAATATCCCTTAAAAGCTGCCACAAATGATAATCAGTTTCGTATAATTCCATTTTTCCGGATTCGACTTTTGAGATGTCGAGAATGTTGTTAATGATCGAGAGCAAATGATTTCCGGCCTTACGAATATCTAACGAGGCCTGACGGATTTCGGGGTCTTTGCTTTCCTTCAAAATCATTTCATTCATTCCTAAGATTGCGTTCATAGGAGTTCTGATTTCGTGAGAAGTGTTAGCAAGGAAATCGCTTTTTGCACGTGTTGCTGCATTTGTCCTTTTTGCGGAAATCATCGAAATTTTTCTAGCCTCAAGTAAATCCTTCTCAATCGTATTCATTCTTCTGTAAGTCGGCGCTTCATAATAGAAAAATATTACGAATAAAATTATGCACGCTACAGCATAAGCAAACAACATGTTACGTAGCACCATATACTGGACAAAAAATGATGAGACTAACAACAAACCTAATAAATTCATGATAACGTATTGATTTTTAGACGGATAAGCATTTTTGTTGGCAAGTTGAAGATAACCGGCCATGCTAATAAAATATAAAACGTAAACGCTTCTCCATAAGGTGTTATATGCCCCTCTGTATAATCCTCCGTCATACGCAATTTTGAAAAAAAATCCTCCTGTATTAGGCATTATATTTAATATCATGATAACGAAACTTGAAGCAAGCAAAAATGTATTAAACGTGTCAAATTTTTTGTCTTCAATCTGAACATACGCCTGAATATAACGCATAAAATGATAAGCATTTATATTTACAGCCGCATAATAAGCACTTCTAAATATCAAATTTACAAAATGCCTGTGTCCCCAACCGTCAATTAATAATGTTGAAGAAACTTCAAGCAATGCCGCAAAAAATGTTGAGAGTGCCAAAAGTCTGAAGCGTTTATTAACTTCGGCATTCGTTGCGTAACGGAAAAATAAAAATCCCGCAAGAACTCCCAAAAACGGAATCACCGTCGCCTCTATCCAAACGTTAAAACCGTATGTCAGCATTCTATGATACCGCCCCGCCTTGAGTTATTTTTTCAGAGGGAATATATTTTGCAAGCATCTCCGAAAGTTCTTTACCGTTTACAGGTTTGCTCAGGAAATCGTCAAAGCCTGCTGATAATAATTCCGCTCTCACTCCAACAAGGGCATTTGCTGTACATACTATAACCTTTGCTTTTGAACCGGGAGCATCGGGCATTTGTTTTAATCTATGTAAAGTTTCTTTACCGTCCATTCTGGGCATCATGTAGTCCATTAATATAACGTCATAAGAATTTTCGGATATTTTTTTCAGGCACTCTTCCCCCGAATCAGCTTCATCAATTTTTACCTCTGATTCTTTCATGAGTGAACGTAAAACGATTCTGTTCATGTCATTATCATCAACTATTAATATTTTTGTCGAAGGAGCTTTCAAAACTTTTCGAGCCTCTTTCTTTTTGTGAGAGTCTTCAAGTTCTGCTTCACGTAAAGTTTTTGTTCCTACTATTTTTTGAGGTATTACGACATGGAACGTTGAACCCATTCCGTAAGTCGATGAAACTTCAACCGTACCGCCCATAAGTTCAATTAATCTTCCTGTTATAGCTAATCCTAATCCGGTGCCTTCGATATTATGAGTTTCTTTTGCGTCAATCCTGCTAAAAGATTTGAATAATTTCGGTATATCGTCAGCATGTATCCCTATTCCGGTATCGGTTACTGTAATATGTAAAACTATTAACGAAGGATCATCGCCTTTAACACCCGTCAATGTAAATTTAACGCTGCCTTTTTTCGTATATTTGACGGCGTTATTTAAGATGTTTACCATAACTTGATGAATTCTTATTCTGTCTCCGAATAATTCATCGGGCAATGTTTCATCAACCTGTGAAATATATTGCAGACCTTTTTGTTCGGCTCTGATTCTCACCATGTTGTCAACATCTCTTAAAACTCTCGTAAGCTCATAATTTCGTAAAGCTAATTCAAGCTGACCCGATTCGATTTTCGAGAAGTCTAAAATGTCGTTGATGATATGCAGCAAAGTATTTCCTGCGCTTTGAATATCCTGAGCATATTTATATATCGGGCCTGCTTCGTATTTCCGTAAAATCACTTCGTCCATTCCGAGAATTGTTGTTAAAGGAGTTCTGATTTCGTGAGACATGTTCGCTAAAAATTCTCCTTTAGCTTTATCGGCAACAACTGCTTCGGCATTGGCTTCATCGGCTTCGGCTTTAGCTTTACGAAGCTGTTCAAGGGTTCTTTCAAGTTCCCTGTAAGCAGGCGTTTCCAAAAGGAAGAAGTAATAATAAACATTAACCGAGATAATTATAAATTTCACGGGAATTTCAGGGAAGAATCTTGTTTGAGCTATTATTATTATCCAACATATTGCCCAGTTCAAAACCAATGCGAACATTTGACCCTTAGTAAAGGATTTTCGATATGCGTAAATTTCAAACCATGCCCAAACACTCCATAACGATATAAAACCAACGCTTAAAATTTGCCATAAGAACCCCGTTAATAATTGTGTCCCGTCAGGTGAGATCGAAAAATTTGTCCTTGTAAAAAATCCGACTAATTGAAGATAAAAATAAATTCCGAGAAAAATATTTTGAGCATAAAACATCTTTTTTCGGCTTAAAGAATTTTTATCAGGTGCAAAGCCGGCCATGTATCTCATGAACATAAAATATACTCCGCATTCTAATATTTGACGCAATACCGAGAAAAAATATTTTGCCTCAATCGAAAAATTATATCCCTTCGACATGACTATTGAATATAAAATTTCGATGACGCTGCTTGCGGTTGTAAAATAACAATAACGTAACAGCCCTCTTTTGTCAGAGGAAGTGTCAGAATATATAAGCTGTAAATAAATACAAAGAGTTACGCTTAAAAATATAACGGCGATTTCAGATTCGATTATGAAATGACTTTCCAAAATTTTACTTGCTCCTTAGTTTGTTAATTCATTGCAAGTATAGCACTTGCAAATTAAATGTGATATTATTCAGGTTATGAACACACAGTTAATCAGAAAATTTTTTTCGGAGCCTGACACATCGGGCGAAAAATTTACGGTATTTTGTTTTTGCGTTTCAGGTATTTTTGGAACATTTGCCGGAGGGTTGCTGAGCATTCTTAGATTCGCAGGGGGTAATACAAGTGCAGGGTGGATCTATTTAGCTCTTTGTTTTTTATCGATCGGAGTTATGAATTATTCGATCCGAAAAATAAAACAAAAAAAATTCGAGCAACTTTCAAGGCTATCATTTCCAATAGTAACGGGAGGATTTATATTTGGTTTAACGATTTTGTTTTTTCTCGACGGAGGAATAAGAGGAGGAGTGCCGATATTTTTTGTTCTGGCAGTCGCAATTACTCCGTGCTTCTTAAAATTCCCTGACGCTTTAATAATGTTATGTCTTGAAATTTTTGCATATACTCTCAACGTTATTTTTGCGTCATGTTATCCTGAGTCTGTGAGCTCATCGTTTATGAACCCTGTTTCTACGGTCGTAATGTTTTTTATCGTTACGCTTATGTTAGGAGGAATCTGTCTCTTTTACACTTACGTTTATAGAAGCCAACAGGGGAAACTTGCGGCCGCTGTAACTGAAGCTAATTCGGCGAAAGAAGCTAAGAGTGCGTTCCTTAACAGTATGTCTCACGAAATTCGTACTCCTATGAATTCGATTTTGGGAATGAACGAAATGATTTTACGTGAAGAGGACAGACCTGAAATTCGTGAATACGCTATGGTGATTCAACGAAGCGGAAGGGCTTTGCTTGGAATTATTAACGACGTTTTGGATTTCTCGAAACTTCAGGATAAAAAAATGGAAATCATGCCCGTGAGATATGATTTAAGCTCGCTTATAAATGACCTCGTAAGTGTAGCGGCTGAACAGGCGAAAAAGAAATCTCTGTTATTTACCGTAAACGTTGACAAAGAAATTCCCAGAATTTTAGACGGTGATGAATATCATATTCGCCAAGTTATGATGAACATCTTGAGCAACGCAATCAAATATACTGAACGAGGAGGTATTACGGTCTCGATAGGATATGAAAAAGTCGATACTTATAACATACTCTTAAAATGTTCAGTAAGTGATACGGGAATAGGAATTAAACCTGAAAACCTTGAATATATTTTCCAGCCGTTTGAACATATTGAAACTTCTCGAAAATTCAGCTCTGACGGTTCAGGCTTAGGGCTTTCGATTGTACGTGAGATTTTAATGTTAATGGGTTCTGAATTAAAAGTTGAAAGCGTTTTCCAACAAGGTTCAAAGTTCTCGTTTGATATAAATCAAGTTGTAATTAAATGGGAACCTATCGGAGATTATGAACGAGCGTTTTCAATGGCAACGATGACGCAGAACCAAAATTATTCTCGTTCATTCCAAGCTCCTGAAGCAAAAGTTTTAGTTGTTGATGATGCGGACGTGAACCTTTTAGTTTTTGCAAACCTCTTGAAGAAAACGAAAATTAAAATTGATACTGCTTCAAGCGGTTTAGAGATGCTTCAAATGGTGCGAATGAATCATTACAACATGATATTCTTAGATCACCGAATGCCCGGCATGGACGGTATAGAGGCGTTTCACAATCTCAAAAAAATGACAGACGGTTTGAATTACAACACCCCTGTTGTAGCTTTAACTGCGAATGCTGTATTAGGTGCAAGACAATTATATATTGACGAAGGTTTTGACGATTATATTTCAAAGCCTGTTGACACTATAAGGCTTGAACAAATTTTGCTCGAATACCTTCCTGAGGATTTAATCATAAAGGGAGAGGAAGTTAAAGAGGGGGTTTCAAATTCAGGATACGAAGATATTGAAACTGAAAATGAAATCGAGGAGCAAGAGGAAGCATCACCGTACAAAAATATTCCCGGAATTGATTACGATGCTGCTGTAACGAATTGCGGAACTGAAGACACATTCGTTCAGGCACTCGAAATTTTCTACAACACCCTCGACAAAAAAGCCGATGAAATTGAAACATATGAAAAGGAAAAGGACATCAAAAATTATACGGTGAAAGTTCACGCACTCAAAAGCGCAGCAAGACTTGTGGGAGCATTGGAGCTTTCAGCCGACGCAAAATATCTTGAAGAATGCGGAGACAAAAACGATGTTGCCGAAATTGAAGCCAAGACACCCGCATTATTGTCGAAGTACAGAAGTTACAAAGATGTTTTGACGAATGTGTTCGGGAAAAATGATGAGCCTGATATGTCATTGCCTGAAATTTCATCAGCGGATCTTCAAGAAATGTATTCATTAATAAAAGGTTTTGCGGCAGATTTTGATCTCGATAACATAGACAGAATGATTGAGGAAACCAAAAATTTCAGAATACCCGAATCAGAACGTGAAAAATTCGAGAAGATCAAAGAATGTGTTACTAATGCGGATTGGGGAACATTGGAAAGTTTATTATAATATAACAGTAAATTGAAGTAAAAAATTTGAAAAATTAGCCGCCGCATTTTCGTGACTTTAGTCATGAGTAAGGCGTTTCGTATGTTATAATACTTCTCGTAAATGTAAGTCATAGAGATATAGACCTGCTGTAGCAGACACTAACCGTGCATTTTACAAAACATAATAAATCCTTGCCGGTAACGTCAAGGTTGGGCATGGAGGCAAAAGTTCCTTTGTGTTCCAAGAGAATCACCTGCACCTTAGCCACGTTAATTAGTCTAAATGCGGGGCTTGCAGCTTAGGTTGTGAGTTATAAGCAGGTAAAACTGTCTGAGTTTAGACCGTATAGTGGAAAGGCAGTCCGGCTTATTAAGACAGCTGGAAGACGCGACTTTTAGTCGTGTGAGGGTTCACAGAAGGAAAGGAAATTTTTTATGAGTAAGGTTTTATTTATAACGGAAAAAGTGAGTTTTATATCCGAAGGCATAATTAATCATTTGAAGGCTCAGGATTTTGAAGTACTGACGGTTAAACCCGATGTTACTGCTATTTCAAACTTCCTCAAAGAAGATAACACTGATGAGGAGGCTATCGACCCCGAAGTTGCTGCTCTTTTAACACAGGAAGGTGGAGAAGCCGGAGCTGGACCAGAAGAAGAGAAGAAAGACATACCGAGAATATTTATTTTGTATCTTCAAGGCGAGGATAATTTGATGATAGATGTCTTAGGATACATAAAGGATCTTGTTGAAGACAGGGGCATAAGATTTTTCGTTATCGGAACTCAAGAGGAACTTGACACAGTAATCGGGAAGAAAGCTGATTATGCTGCGGGGTTATATACAAGACCTGTTGACCTTGCAGATTTAATTAAACGCCTTCAAAAAGAGGGCGAAGCTGTTGACAAGTTAAAAGAGTTCAAGAGTATTTTAATTGTTGACGATGACGCAACCGCATTACGTTCGATGAAGAGTTTGTTATCGACACGATAACAAACTCTTCATCGAACGTAATGCGGTTGCGTC
>CALBPU010000179.1 GCA_937899395.1 uncultured Fretibacterium sp. | reverse complement strand
CAGTCGGCCGACACTTTCTTCTATTTTTCTGATGTCGTAGGTGGGCGCGATTCTAGTATAGTAGTTTCTCAACTCTTCGCGATAATCGCAAAGTCTTTTAAACTCAATCCCTTCGGGGTGTGATAGGAATAGCATGTAGACAGCCTTGTGAACAGGCTGGAGCTCAATCTCACGGTTGTGGTAGTCGATAAGCAGAAAGCGATAGTCGCGTGTTATCTTAAGCCTGCTCAGTCTTGCTCGCGCAGCCTCGAGACGCAGTTCTTCGAGCACAGACACACCAATAGCGCGCAACAACAGGTCGTTGCGCCCTGCAGACCTAAGGCTGTCTGCAAGTCGGGCTATTTCAATAGCAATTTCTTCGTGTGTCATGTAGCTAATGATGATTCTAATCCTCTGCTGAAATGAATCCGGCAAGCCATCTTTTCATCTTGCTTATAATGTTTTCCGGCTGTTGTTCCTCTCCAATGATATTCTCTTCTGGCTCTGCCACTACAACCTTGGGTTCTACCAGTTTAATGTCGTTTGCCTCTGCGGTTTCCTTTTTCATGGGTTTGTATAGGAGAGGAATCAGGCTTTCGTAGTAAGCTTCGTCTTTATCTTTGTCGGGTATCTGCGAGTTGCCATGTAGTTCGTCTTCTATCCCTGTTGCAAGGATGGTGACTTTTACGTCCTCGCTGAGGGCATTGTCAGTGGATATACCCCAGATTACTTCGATGTTTGGATCGAGTTGCGAGAAGAAGTCGTCGATTTCCTGCATCTCGCGTACTATCACGGGAGAGTCGTCGCTTGAATAGATGTTGAACAGTATGCGCTTTGCTTTTCCTATGTCGCTTCCGAAGAGCAGGGGAGAGTCGAGAGCATCAACAATTGCCTTCTCCACTCTGTGCTCTCCTCGCGCCCGTCCTGTTGCCATAATGGCCCCGCCACCGCTTCGTGTTGTCGTCTCCACATCGCGGAAGTCGAGGTCGATGCCTCCGTTACTGTTCACGGTAATCAGTTCCGATATGCCTTTCACGGCATCCTTCAGAATGTTGTCGGCTCGTGCAAACGACTCCTTCACCGTGAGTTCCGAGTCGGAATAGACATCGCACAGACGTTCGTTGTTTATTATGAGTAGCGCGTCAACGTTCTTCTTCATTTCATCTACTCCGCGCAATGCTTTGACGATTTTCCTTTTCTTTTCGAAATAGAATGGTATTGTCACCACACCTATTGTCAGCAGTCCCATCCTTTTCGCCACGCTTGCCACCACGGGTGCGGCGCCTGTGCCGGTGCCACCGCCCATGCCGGCGGTGATGAAGGCCATGCGCGTGCCGTCGTTCAGCATGTTGTGTATGTCGTCGATGCTCTCCTCGGCGGCGGCGCGCGCCTTCTCCGGGCGGTTGCCGGCGCCGAGGCCCTCGTTGCCCAGCTGCAGCTTCACGGGCACGGGAGAGTCGTTGAGGGCCTGGTTGTCGGTGTTGCAGACTACGAAGGTCACATCGTAGATGCCTTCCTTGTACATGTGGTTCACAGCGTTGCCGCCACCGCCGCCTACGCCGATGACCTTTATGATGCTGTGCTTCTCTTCGGGAACGCCGAAGTCGAGTATTTCGTGCGTGTTCATCTTGTTTTGTTTTTTTTATTTGTCATTCCTCAGAAACTATATCCTTTCCAAACTGTGTGATGGTGCGCTTGAAGCGGCTCCAGGCGCTGTTCTCCTTTTTGCGCCGCCGCTCCTCTTCGCGCTGTCGCTCCTCCTGCTCACGCCGCATACGCTCCTCTTCCTCTTTTTGCCTGCGTGCCTCCTCGCGTGCGCGCTCCTCCTCCTGCTCGGTGAGTATCACTCCCGTGTCGGTGTCCTTGGGCTGTCGGGCCTTCCTGTCGCTGTTGGCGGGCTGCGGCTTCTCGTTGTCGCCGAAGAGGTTTCCGTTGGGGTCGATGATGTTTCCTGCGCAGTTTATGTCGCCCTTGATGACGAGTCCGAGCACGGTGTTGTACATGCCGTTGCGTGCCTTTATGTGCTCGTTGCTGCTGTTTATGGTGCTGGTGACAAACTTAGCCACTCTCACCTTCTCTATGCGTGTGCTGTTTGCGAAGGCTTTCTCTATGTTCTTCATGTTGGAGCCGCCGCCGGTGAGGACGATGCCTCCGAGCAGCTTGCCGTAGTACTCGTCGGGGATCTGGTATCTCACGTTCTCGATGATCTCCTCCATGCGCCCCTCCACTATCTCTATGAACTTGCGGCTCTCCACCTGGCGCTCCTGGTCTATGGAGTATTTCAGCGTGGGGTCTATCTCGCTGTTGTCGGTGTATGCCGATGCGTATTTCAGCTTCATCTTCTCCGCCTCGCTCTCTTCCATCTGCAGCGAGGCAATGTCCTTGGTGACATTGTCGGAGCCGAGTGGTATGACGACGAGGTGCCTGAGCACGTTTTTCCAGAACACTGACACGGTGGTGGTGTCGGCCCCTATGTCTACGAGTGCGCATCCCGAACGCTTCTCTGTCTCTGTGAGCACGGCGTCGGCCAGTGCCAGTGGTGCGAGGTACATGTCGGCCACGTTGATGCCTGCCGTCTCGAAACAGCGGTTGAGGTTCTGGAAGAACGACTTGCGCTCCAGGATGTTGAGGAAGTTGCCCTCCAAGCGTGTGGCGCGTATGCCCACGGGGTCCATCTGGTACTGCGTGTCCACTTTGTACTCCTGCTCGGAGACGTCGAGTATTTTCTGGTCGGGGTAGTCGAGGCTCCAGTTGGTGTCCATGAGCTCCGCCACCATCTGCTGGGTGATTTTCGACCCCTCGGGCAGCTCTTTGGCTATGGTGTTGCGCACGCTGCGTATGCTCTGGCCGCCCACGCCCACGAAGACCTGGGTGACACGGGTCTTCAGCTGCGCCTCGAGCTTCTTCACAATGTTGGTGAGCGACTGAGCCGTCTTGTCGATGTTGTAGACCACGCCCTTGCGTATGAATGAGGAGGACTCCTCCTGTGCCATCGCGAGCACAGAGATGCTGCCGTCGGGCTTCTTCTGCCCGGCGATGCCCGTCACCTTCGATGAACCGAGTTCAATCGCCACGATAAAGTCTTTCAGTTCTGTTGCCATAATTTTTGTCGTTTTGTCGTTATTGTCGTTATCTCGTTATTTCGTTATTTCGTTATTTCGTTATGACGTTATTTCGTTATAACGTTATTTCGTTATATCGTCATTTCGTCATTTCGTCATTTCGTCATTTCGTCGTTTCGTCGTTTTCCGGTCATTGCCATTCAGCGCCGCTTGCAGATAATCTGGTTGTCGTATTCCACGCTGACGCGCGAGTATTTGTTCCATCCCGCCTTGTTAAGGCCGTAGCGGTAGAACTTGCGCAGACGCTCCAGCTTCTTCCTTATGCCCACCGGCTGCCCGAGGTATGCTGTGTGGTCGCCTATGCGCGGTATCAGCTCCACACTCCCGTCTGCGAGGATGTTCAGCTGCACCGTTTCGTTTTTCCAGAAGTTGTCGCCGTTGATGATGTTTGCCAGCGGTGCGAGCACCTTCTGGGCATACTGCTTTGAGATGTTTCCCGTGCATACGACGAGCCTGCAGGCGTATCCGGCGTGTGGTATGGGCCGTCCGTGGCTGTCCACATAGTAGTCCTCACCGTGGCTGTTCATCACGCGTGCCACCGGTATGCGCTGGTGTATGCTTATGTTCACGTATCCGTCGTGCGTGGTCCAGCACTCCGCGTCTTCTATCAGCTCCTTGGCTTCCAGCGCTTCCTCCATCTCGCGCAGGTTGACGGCTCCGACGGCCTTCCCTACGGGCGAGAGGTTGTCGGTGACGAGCATCTGCCTCACCTCGTCGCTGGTGAGGAAGCCCGGCATGACATCTTCCTCTATGGTGATGGCCACATTGCGGCACACCGTCTCCGTGTCGGGGCGGTTGAAGGCCGTCATGGCCAGCAGCAGGTATGCCGCCAGCACTATGTCGAATGTCACTAAAACTGTCTTCTTCCACATAATCCCTCTATGTTTTGTTTGCTTGTTTGAGTATTGCCGTCATCTGTGGCACCTGCTCGTCGAGGTCGCCGGCTCCGAGTACCACGAGCACGTCGAAGGTGCGGCTTTTCACAAGTGCCAACGCCTCGTCTTTGCTTATGAGCTGCTTCTCCACTCCCGGTGCGAGGTTGTCGTAGATGAGCTGTGACGTGACCCCTTCTATGGGCTTTTCCCGTGCGGGGTATATGTCGGTGAGTATTACCTCGTCGAACAGGCTCAGTGCCTGTGCGAACTCGCGGTAGAAGTCGCGTGTGCGGGTGTAGAGGTGTGGCTGGAAGATGGCGGTGATGTGCCTGTCGCGGTAGAGCTGCCTGAGCGAGCGTGCGCTCTCGCTAATCTCTTTCGGATGGTGGGCGTAGTCGCTGAGGAACACGAGCTGCGGGGTCTTTATCTTGAAGTCGAAGCGGCGGTCCACACCGCTGTAGGTCCTCATGCCGTAGCGCAGCTCGTCGGCGGTGCATCCGGCCAGCTGTGCCATGGCCATGGCGGCGACGCCGTTCTCTATGTTGACGGGTATGGGGTTCACAGGCATTTAGAAAATTTTATAACGTAATCGCATTAGACACGGAACTTAAAGGTTCGGTTCTCAAGCTTTACCTTGTTTTGCAAGCTATTGCCAACATAAAAACACGTCAAACTATCATTTACATCAAAAGCCTCGCTGAAAAAACGGGCTGCGACAGCCGAACCGTGCGCAGAAATCTCGCTACTCTCATAAATTTGGGACTTGTTACACGTGTTCTCAGGAAATCGGAGCATGACCCCAGAATGAATCTCGCAAGCTGTTTTACTGTCCATGACATTGACGCTGAACGTTACAGCGGTTCAGTAAAAGTCGATGATGGACACAGTTGTCAGCACCTACTGACAAACGCGTCAGTACCTACTGACAAAAATGTCCGGCAAATTACTCAAGAGGGTTTTTTAAAAGATTCTTTAAAAGAAAATAATAACAGCAAGGTTGAAAATATTTCTTCTCGTAACGAAAAAACTTTCGCCGAAGAAAACTCTGAGTCAAAATCAGGTGCTACTCTTCCTGCATCAAAAGCTGTCAAAGAACATGACTCTGAATCTGCACTTCCGACAAAAGAAAAAAGCACTAACAAGACAAATGCGACATCTGTTAATGCTTTCAAAAACGTCCCGGAAGTTTTCAGCGAAACAGTCAGTTACCTGTTAAAAAATACGGGACGGACAGAGCTGTACGCTTCTGAATTTGAAATTCTGAGAAAACTTTCTCTTGAAAGCGAACTCCCCAGAATCAATGGATTAATTGTAAAACTTATCGACGAATCTGTCGAACGTTTTATAAGAAAAGGAAGAAATCTTAAAAACATCACGTTCAATTACATCGCGAAAGCCTTGGAAAATCAGCTCAACGCGAAAAAAGCTCAGACGGCTTCAGAAGAAAAAAATGACGGGGCAAAAAAGAAAACCCCTAAAAGCCGGAAAAATTCTGTTGCTCCGAAAAAATCAGATCCGGAAATTAAGCCTGAGTTAACAATGCCCGTTGAAGCAGCTGAAAAGGTCATTGCGAATTACGCTCATGGCAAAAAACAGACCGAATCTTTGCCGACAGCCGTCCTTGAACTTTTCGAGAAAATTCGGTCTGAAAAATCCGAACAGTTGACGCTGGAAGATTATCTTCGCTTAAAATTCCCCGAAGCCGAAGACGAAGAACTCCATCGGGATTTTCATGGCAACGTCCACGAAAATTACGACGATTTTCCGAGGGCATATCTTTTAGAGGACGCATTCAAAGTCGATTATGCGTGTGCCACGTGCGACGATCCGCGCAACTGCAAACTGCCGATAAAATACAGGCAGAACAGGAAAAATCGCCCGACCGTAAAAATGACCGTCTCAAACGAAAACGGCGGGAAATTCCTCGAAGCCTATTGCAACGGCTGCATAAAATGCAAGCACGGTCATGTCGGAAAAACGAAAGAGGACTTTGAATTTGAAGACAGAATTAAACACAGCGGCTTGGCTGTCCGTCAGGTAAATCAGACGTTTGACGCTTTTGACTGTCAGGACGCTGACAGTGAAGTTATTGTTGCCAAAGCACAGGCAATACTCGCGGCCAAAAATAAATCTAATTTGATTTTAGCCGGGAAACCCGGAACAGGAAAATCTCATTTAGCTTCAGCCATAGCCCTTGAAGCAATGAAAAACGGACATCAGGCGATATTCAAGAGTCTGCCGGAACTCCTTGATGAAATTTGCTTTGCCTATCAGAACAACACTGACCCTTACGGCTTGATGATTAAATATAAAAACGTGCCGTGCCTTGTCCTTGACGACTGGGGCAAAGAAAAAACTACGGATGCGCGCATGGACTATTTGTTCCAGATAATCGATTACAGATACCGCAACGGACTTCAGACTGTCTTAACGACTAACGCCTTTAACGCTGAAGGTCTGAAAAACCGCTGGAACGCCGACAAAATTGAGCCGCTTGTTTCCCGTATTTTAGAGAACGGACAGTGGGTAACGATTTATGACTCTGAAAACTACAGGCTGAAAAAATTCTCTAAGCCCGAAGCCGTTGAGCCGGATACGCAGGAAGAAGCCCCACTTACACCCGAAGCGCAGGATTCTCAGGAGCATCATGAATCTGAAACGGAAATTTTTGAAAAAACTTTGCCCGATGTCGTTTCTGTTAATAACTCTGACAAGGCTGAAAATTTTTCCGAACCTGAGACCAGTCCCAAGTCCGCCGCGTCTGTTTCGTCCGCGCCGAATGATTGCGAAAAATCGTCTGATGAGCCGCGTAAACTTTCAGAAATCGTTTCACGTGCGCACTCAGAAGAAAAAGAAAAAAAGCCTGAAAAAAAATCGTGGCAGGAAATATCTGAAAGCGCGGAATATCAGGCTATGTCAAATCATGACAGGCTTCTTGCGAAGTGGGCATACGTCAGGGAAAGTCCAGAATATAAATCTTTAGATTTCTATGATCAGTGTAATGTGCAGATGGAGTTTGCCAGAATGATAGCCGAAGCGGATAAATATTCGCCTAAAAACATTCAGCATGAATCGTCAGGCTGTGTAATAACTGTGCCGATTTACGATGACGGCTTGGACGATGATGACGATGAGTTGAAATTATGAAACGGGCTTGATGAACGCGCAAGCCCATATCTTTATTGAATTTTTTATATAACTTTTAACATAAAAAGTTATAGTAATTTTTCATATTCGAGAACGTAGTCGGCAATCATTAAATTCAAAATTTTATTGTTGCTGATGCCGCGTTTCTTATTAATAGCCGCGAATTTTTCATAGCGGTCAATGTTGACGTACGCAGAAATCATTTTATTTTTTTCAAAATTGCTTTTGAAAGCGTTTACCGCCGTTTTCGTTTCTACGGCTTCCTGTCCGCCGATTGCTTCTTTCAATGATGGCATAATAACTACTCCTATAATTATTTATATTAAAAATTATATAAAAATTTTTGAAGCGATCTCAAAATACGCTTTGGCAACTTCGGATTTTCCTTGAGCGATTACGGCTGGCAGACCCTGATAAACGGCACGAGGCGCGTCAGCTGATTTTTTCACCGTTCCGAGAAAAGGAATGTTAAGTTCGTGGAGCAAGTCCCAAACATCGCGCTGATCCTTAACCCTCTGTTCGTAAATCGTGGCGATTATTCCTGCAATTTTCAAGTTCGGATTCATGTCGGGGTCGCTCTGGACATTTTGAATCGTGCTTAAAAGAGCTTTCATGCCCTTGTAGGCGAGAAAATCAGTTTTGCACGGAATGATGACCTCATCTGCGGCGTTAATTCCGTTGAACATTAAAATCGAAAGTTGCGGAGGGCAATCAATAAAACAATAATCAAAATACGGCGAAAGTTTTTCAAGTGCGCGTTTTAATTTTTTCTCACGTGCCGGAAGCATGATAAGTTTCATTTCCTGTTCAGCGAGGTCAATGTCGGAGGGAATTATGAAAAAATTTTCCATCTTCAAAACGTCTATCGTGTAGGCGCATTCTAACGGGTTTTTCTGCGTACGCTCGAAAAGTCCGCAGATATTCATGCCGTTAAAATCTTTTTCGATTCCGCACGAAATTGTCAGAGAGGCTTGCGGATCGAGGTCAACCATAAGAACCTTTTTTCCTTCGAGTGCTTTGACTGCGGCGAGGTTATACGTTGTAGTTGTTTTTGCAACTCCGCCTTTCTGATTTGTCAGCACGATTGTTTTCATGAGAAACTCTCCATATATAATTTTTAATTTTAATAATTATATAAAAAATTATATATAAATCAAACGGAAGTTTTTTATTTTCGAGTTCCGAAATAATCGCAAGCAACTGCTTCGTGAAAACCTTAAATGTGTCGGCTTAATTTTATAGCATTTTTTATATAATTATTGATATATAAAGTTATAGTGTTTTAAGATAAAGGCCTTTCGTATTTTTCCGAAAAATTTTCATTTTATTTTCTGCGTCCATTCGGCAAGACTTCTTTGAACGTGGGTAAGCCAGACTTGAGAATTTGAAACTTTCGTCATATCCACGCAGGTATCGTAAAGTTTCATGAGTTCGGAATGAACGAATTTGCGCTTTTTATTTATCATCAACTTTATCGTCTGAAGTATGGAGATAAGCTGTGTTATGGTCATGGGGATTATTTTTTGCTTTTCGCCCTCATATTCGTATTTAACCGAGTTATAAAAAGTGTTGACTGTGTCTTGATGCAATCTCGGAGCTATGAACAGGCAATAGCTTGGTTTCAGATTTCGTTTTTCAAAATCCCGAAGATGTCGCATGACTGGCTGGCCTTCGTTGAACCACTGATCGCGAGAGGTCAGCATGGTTACCTCGCATATTGCGTTGAATTTTTCATAAAAACATTCAATGTCCGCCACTCCGCTTGGCGCAGTATATGTAGGCTCGTTGTCATCGCCGACGGGAGCATTCGGCTTGATGCGTATGCTGTCGTTTATTATGTTCAAGGCAACATTTACCCATTTTTCAAGCTCAATGGAATATTTTTTAGCGAGGTTTGCCCTGTTGCGATCCCGAATATCTTCGAGTGCTTTTATTGCTTCGTCAATTTTCTGTACGCTGTCATGATATTCTTGCTTAATTTCAAGATTTTGAAGTTCCGTGCGGTGTTGTCTTCGCCGTTCGATTTCGGCTTTATATTCTTCGCGGTCTGAACATTTTTCTGAAAATGACGGGGATATTCCGAGTTTATTTTCTATGGCGTTAATTTCTTCGTCAATTTTTGAAAGAATTTCTTTCAGCTTTTCGACAGTTTCAAAAGGAAGCGGATAAGCTCCGTATATTCCCATGTAGTTGCGCCATTCTTCCTGTGAATATTGGGCGGCACTGCCGTCATCGGATTCGAGAATTGAATTTATTTCTGTAAGTCTTCCGGGTTCGAGGTCGACATAAATATGTGAATATTTTCCCCGTATGCGGATATATTTAGTGAGTCGCATATAGCGGATCATGTTATCAGCGTACTCCGCCGTATTTTTAACAGGATTTTTGAAATCAGACAGATATTCATTTATAAACTCAACGCGGAATTTTTCCTGTTCGTCTTCGGTTTTGAACGAATTATATTTTTGACGGAATTTCAAAACATCTTCGGCGGTTTTCTCAACGTCTTTATGATTTTTGAGGGACAGCACGAATATTCCAAATTCTGTTTTCGTGATGCCCTTTGCCGGAATATTTTTATTTTCACAAAGTTCGTTCACTCGTTTTATAAGCCTCAGAGCATTTATAAAAGGTTTCGTGTTCCAAGTCTGGTAACTGCTTTCATACGGGTTGGGATATTGAAATTTCAGCAAGGCATCAAGCATAAAATCCCCGAACGAAATTTCCTCGTTAATCAGCTTTTTCCCTGTATTCGTAACATGAACTTTGCCATCGACGATATACACAAGTCCCAGTTTATATAATGGCGACATTGACTGCCGTCCGCGCATTGCAGGACCGCCCTCATAATTTTTTGCGTTTATTATTCCCTCCGCCTGTCCGTATGTCATGGATAAAGCCTTGTTCCGCAAAAGTTCGCACTGTTCTTCATTAAGCCGCCCGTAAATCTGCGAATTATCAGGATCGTTGAGATATTGCCGATTTCTCACGAGAAGTATCTGAAATTTTGCCTGAGTATCGGAATCCCATTTTTCGCCGTCTATTTCTGAAGCCGTTTTTAGAAAGCCCGTGATCCGTTCAGCTTCACGTATTGTCGTGCTTATGCTCCAAAGCTGTTCCATATTTCGTCCTCCTCGTAATTCGTAACAAGAATTTCTTCAGTGCTGTCCGTTCTGTCTTTCGTATGATAATTTGAATTTGCGTAGCTGTAATTTAATCTGTGTACGAAATATTTTGAAGAATTTTTTTCGAGCCATTCGGACAGAATATTATTTTGCTTCCCTTTGCTATGCAACACGTTTGATAACGCGCATTTGACTTTTTTGTCAGTGAGTTCGTCCATAAAATTCAGAAGGCTTCGCTCATTGTCTTCATTCCATGCGTTCTGTTCGTTATAAGCTGCACAGGCAATTAAATACGGGGGATCGATATACACGAAATCATCGGAATTAAGCGAAAATGCGTCGAAGTTTTCAAAGTCATTGTTCGTGAAACGGCTGTCCTGATTTTTTATGACATCGATGAAAGCCGAAAGTTTTTCAGCCATCTTCGCGTTGAAATCACGTTTCCCGACTGGCAGATTAAATTTCCCGTTGCTGTTGAAACGAATCTGATTATTGAACGCATACACTATAAGCACGTAAAGCATGATGTAATAGTAATAGTCATCAACTTCACGCCTGTTAAAATCTTCGCGGAGACTCAAAAATCTTTTCTTATTGTACGTTCCTAAACCTTTGCCGCTTTCACAGCCGTAATATTCATAACCGTGTCTGCTTACGAGAGATAGGCCATATTTATCTATAACTTCATAAATCATTTCAAAAGCTATGTTCTTGTTCAGATTTTTAAGCGTATGAAAAAGATAAATTAAACGAAGATTGATGTCATTATAAACGTGTTTTTCGGCTTCTACATTAATTCCGACGTTACAGCCGCCGCAGAATAAATCCACGAACGTGTTAATTTTTTGCGGAAACAATGGAAGAATTTGAGGCAATAACTTGAATTTGCCGCCAGTATAGTTAAGCGGAGACTGGATCATTTTTATTTTCGGGTGCATAAAAAAAGACGTTCAACGTTGTTTTGAATGCTTGACTTGCCTGCCGAAAAAGCCCTATGAGACTCTTCAAAGACCTGTAATTTTCCGTTCTGCGCAAGTATCCTGAATATATCGTCGTCAGTCATTCTTGCGTTAGACCTGTCATTGCCCTTGTTCGACATATTGTTGTAGGAAAATAAAATATATTTTGCCGCGATATTTTCGATTAAATCTTCAAAAGCCTCCGCCGCGTTTCGGGAACAGTATCTGCTTTTTTGATTTTTGCGGTCGGGTTTCTTCGCGACCCCGAAGACTTCGGGCTGTTCCCAGCGAGCCACGTTTTCAAGAAGATGATAGGCATCGCAATACTGCCTCGAATTATAAGGAGGGTCAATATAAAACAGGTCAGCAGAAATCCGTCTTACAAGCTGATTGGCATCTTCGTTGTAACAGACATTTTCGTGCGAGTTATTATGCGAGGCTTTGGGAAATGCAAGAAACAGAGGACGTTCAAACATGGCGTTTTGAATGTAGGCATCATAATGACCGCACGTATTGGCAATCCGATCCATAGCGTAAATCAAAGTCATTATAAGCAGTGCGCGTTCGCGTTCGTTTAGAAAACCGCCTTTGAATTTTTTTTCAATGTCCTCGCGGATAAGACCTATTTTTGAACAATCTGCCTTGCTGAAATAGGTATCGGCGAAGTTGCGCGTCATATAATTTTCTTCATCGCTGTTTATGCTGTTGTAATGAGAAATAAGTTCGCCGATTTTATTTTCGTCAAAGTCCTGACTTCCGAACCACGCGAGATTACAGATATAGTTGCTGTAAAGAATATCGTTTGTTATGAGATTGCGGTTACTGAAAGCCGAAGCCACCGAGCCTGTCCCTGAGAAAATGTCAGCCACGCTGTCAATATCAGGACAATGTTTTTCAACCACGTCAGATATAAATGGCAACAGTTTATATTTATTGCCGAGATAACGTCGATTTTTAATTGTGAATGTTTCGAGCCGCGTTGTATAGTCCACGAGTTGCGCCGGAACATATTTAAGTATGTTGCCATAATCGCATTTTAGAAAATCGCAAATTCGCCCAAGAACGGAAAGCGAAACTTCCTCGTTACGTCTGAGGCGCGTCATGGTGTTAGGCGCGATGCCTGTAGAAATCCGTAATTGCGTTACGGTAAGCCGCCGTTCGTTAAGCGTATTCCAAAGCGGCGCATAAGTTACGGGCATAAAAATCACTCTCCTCAGGTTTTTTAGGACATATTAAAACATACTGCAACAAAAATCGCAAACTGTTGCGATTTATATGAGAACGCTAAAAATTTTAATTTCTCAATTCCACAGTTCAGGAATGTGTTTATGGACTGCTTTTGCCCTTGCTATTGTAGATCGGCTGCTCCCAGTCATAGATACGACTTGATTGTAGGAATGAGTTTTCAGAAGTTCGAGGGCGTGATTGATTTGCGCCCTTGAAAATTTTTTCGTACAACCGTCATGAAAATCAGGATTCTTACGAGCTATTGCCTTACCCTCCTGAGTCCGCTGTTTGATAATGTCCCATTTCG